>NZ_JAVJZI010000286.1:0-8470 GCF_040223135.1 Coleofasciculus sp. G3-WIS-01 | reverse complement strand
CATTACCGCTTTGAAAGGTTCTTGAAGCACAAGGCGTTTGAGACGGGCAAAGTCGTACTTGATTGCAATGAAGCCTACACCAGTAAAACCGTAAGCTGGACAGGTGAAATCATTTCTAATCTTGGTGGAAAAAAAGTCATTGTTGGTGGTGATGGATTTCGGATGGACAGGGACATTAACGGCGCCCGTGGGATTTTCCTACGGGCTTTGGGAGATATCCCCTCTCTAAGAGCTTGTCTCTCAGAGTGCATTGTTAGCGAATGTTAGCAAAATTATATCGGCTGAACACTATGCAAATCTATCTCGATTACAGCGCCACGACACCCCCCCGCCCAGAAGCGATCGCGGCGATGCAAGGGGTATTGACTCAGCAGTGGGGTAATCCCTCTAGCTTACATGAGTGGGGACAACGGTCTGCTACTGTCGTGGAACAGTCGAGAATGCAAGTGGCTGGCTTAATTAATGCCCCAGGGGAGGCTTTGATTTTTACCTCCGGTGGCACAGAGGCAGATAATCTAGCCATTATGGGGATTGCCCAAAACTACAGAAAGCCCAAGCATATTGTGATTTCTAGCGTGGAACATTCCGCGATCGCTCAACCTGTGCGCTGGTTGGAAACTTGGGGATGGCAGGTGACACGATTACCTGTGGATAAACAGGGACGAGTAAATCCCCGCGACTTGGAAGACGCCCTGCTACCGAATACGGTATTAGTATCTGTAATTTATGGTCAAAGTGAAGTGGGGACGCTCCAACCCATTGAAACACTAGGGCAAATTGCCCGAAATCATGGGATACTGTTCCATACCGATGCGGTACAGGTGGCTGGACGGTTGCCCATTGATGTGCGACAGTTACCTGTGGATTTGCTGTCAATTTCAAGTCACAAGATTTATGGACCTCAAGGAGTGGGGGCGCTGTATGTAAGTCCCGGCGTTGAATTAGTGCCACTATTGTTGGGTGGGGGACAAGAAATGCAACAGCGTTCAGGGACACAGGCTGTTCCCGCGATCGCGGGATTTGGTGTAGCCGCCGAATTGGCAACAGCCGAACTGTCAACGGAAACACCTCGGTTAATTCGGTTGCGCGATCGCTTGTTTAATCAACTCAGCGACATCCCTTATTTAAAACCAACAGGTTCGCGACGACACCGCTTACCTCATCATGTTAGTTTTTGCCTAACCAATATCCCAGCATCCAGATTGAAGGAGGTAAGTGGTAAAACGATGGTGCGTCAGCTTAATTTGGCAGGGATAGGCATTAGTGCGGGTTCTGCCTGTGATAGTGGTAAACTCAATCCTAGTCCGATCTTATTGGCAATGGACTACAGTGAGTCAGAGGCATTAAGAGGCATTCGCTTAACGTTGGGGCGACAAACCACAGAAGCTGATGTAGATTGGACAGCGATGGTACTCAAGCAAGTTCTCGCCCGGTTATTGCCAGAACCTGTATTATTGAACGTTTGACCCAAGCAAGGCAGTCCAATAAGCTCTAATTTAACTTTTTCTCCCCAGCGTCCCTTTTACCTCTTCCCTACTGCTAATATAATTTGCTATGCTAAACGAAGTTGCTGGTGTAGCTCAGTGGTAGAGCAGCTGATTTGTAATCAGCCGGTCGCAAGTTCAAATCTTGTCACCAGCTTAGTGTAATTACTGACTTTTCCTAGATGTGGATAGGTTGGTTTGGATAAGAGGTTTGCACGCAGGTAGGCAAGTGCTTTCATCAGACTTCCCCCCCTTACCCTGTTGATGGGTGAAACGCTGATTCAACTTGAACATAAATTTCGTGGTAAGATGTGTATCTATACTGAATAGACCAAAATACCGACTGGTCAAAAATATTCAGTAGTGTTTCAGATCCTGTTTTTCAGATACAAGTAAGTAAACTATAGATGGATATCAAACTGATTTTAGTGGTCTTAACCATTCTTTTTACCGTATCTGCTCTCATTTTTGGCACCAAGAACGGTTTCTACGATTCAGACAACTATCACGGCAACGGTTCAGCCCACTAAGCTAGGATAAGTTAGCCCAGATATTTGCTACATCTTATTGATGAAGTAGCATACTGATTATTACCGTCAATACACTCGCCCGAGAGAATCAGGTTATTCTAAGATTTAACCGAAAAGATAAGGGTGGCAAGTTTATATACTGACTCTTACGAGTACAGTGTGGGGAACCCATCGCCAAATAAGCTAAAAGACGAATAAGGTTTAGAAGCATTGTTGATGTAGTTATGGTTCTTCAAGTGAGTTGGTTGTTAAGCAACTGTCACAGCATAGAACCGTCTTCTCAAAGTTCATGAGCAATCAACGCCCAGTGACATCCTCTGCTGAGGATGATCAATTAGCCTGTTTTGCCTATGGTGTTGGTCATGGTGCAGAAGGAGTTTGTTTGCTGGTGCAAATGGGACCCCACCGCATCCTACTCGATTGTGGGTTAGAAGACATTTCGCCTCTGAAAGCCCAAGCTAACTTGCCTGCGGATGTGGTTTTATGTAGCCACGCCCATAGCGATCATGCCAAGGGGTTGCTAGCACTGCACCAAGCCTTTCCACAATTGCCAATTTACGCCAGTGAAGTCACAACTCAACTGTTACCCCTGAACTGGACTTATTTACCTCCAAAGGAGATTCCCGGATTCTGTCAAGCACTTCCTTGGCGATCGCCGATTGAATTTCGAGAAGGATTAAGTGTACAGTTGTTTCCGGCAGGACATCTACCTGGAGCAACGGCATTTTTATTAACCTATACAAGTCCAAATCGCACCTACCGACTTCTGTATACGGGAGACTTTTTTATTTCAAATTCACGGTTGGTCGAAGGATTGTCAATTGAATCATTACGAGGTACAAACCTAGATGTCTTGATTATTGAAGGGAGTTATGGTACTGCCCGACATCCCCATCGACGCCAACAAGAGAATCAACTCGTCGAACGGATTGATCAAGCATTGGCTGCAAATCGTTCTATTTTGCTGCCAGTACCCACCTTGGGTTTGGGTCAAGAAATCTTGATGCTGCTGCGGAGTCATCACCAGTTTACTGGACGCAATCTGGATATTTGGGTAGATGGTACGGTTGCCAAGGGATGCGATGCTTACTTAGAGCTCCTACCTCACCTCCCCCCATCAGTACAAAACTTTGCTCGCCATCAACCCTTATTTTGGGATGAACGGGTGAAACCGCGTGTGCGTCGCCTAGATGAGCAGCAACGAGGTGCTATAGCGCGGGTCACCAGCATCGTTCTAACTGATGAAACGGCTGACTTGAGGGTTTACTGTCATCCTAACCCCACCTCTTGGACAGTGCTGCGACCTGAACGCCTGAGATATCCGCCTCCAACCAACGACTTGAGTAATACGGATGTAGAAACTTATCTGTTAACTGAGCATAGTGATTGTTTAGGAACCACTCAGTTAATCCATAATCTTCGTCCTCAGCATATTATTTTTGTTCATGGCTCTCCCACCTACCTGGCTGACTTAACGGGATTAGAAGAGTTACAAAACCGCTACCACCTTCATACACCATCATCAGGAACTCTGATTGAACTGCCAATTGGAGAGACATTTATACAACCCGCACCACCACCAGAAACCAATTACGAAGGGGAGCTAACGGAGTTGGGTACAGTGGTTACTATTACGTTACCAGAAGCAATTGCGGCTGATCCGCGCTGGCAAGATTTTGCCGATACAGGTTTAGTGGAAGCTCGTTGGCAAGGAGAAGAACTGGTATTACGCGGCTTGTCCCAACGTGAATTGCTCAATCAAAGCAGTTCGGTGAAGATGCCTGCTAATATTGAGTGTTGTGCTAACTGCCGTTATCAAAGGGGTCAGCGCTGTTGGAATTCTGCCTCTCCCCTCTACTCGTTCAAAGTGACACCAGAGGGATATTGTCCAGTTTTTGAACCGATTACACCTCCACCAGAAACTTAGTCATACCCAGTTGCAGTCAAAGATGTAATCTGTCATGGCTCCCAAAACCCTTCGCGACGTTCGATGGAACCTGATTTGTAGGGGCGGGTTTTACTATTAACGTTTGTTTTTTACCACCCAGATGTGACTAAACCCGCCCTTAGAAATGAAAAATGACACCTAATTTTTTAGTCTTGATTGGACTCGGGAAAACGCGGATGAATTTGTTCTGCTTCTGGACAATCGTCAGACACTAGTGGTTCAAAATTTCCGCGCGTCACAGAAGCAAGTTTTTGAGTAACTGAACCGATGCTTTCTAAGCGAACCATTTCCTCCCAGGAGCAAATTTCGTCTTCTTCATCAGTTTCGTAGCGGATTGTCACTAAATCCCCTTCAATATCGACAATATGAGCGCGTTCAATCCAACGTTGCTGATCCCGCAAGAAAATACAGACCTCACGACCATCGCAACAAAGTTGATAAATCTTGCGGTGTAGCATATTTGGCTTCTCCTTAGCAGATAACTCTTCCAACACATCGGGGAGCAAGTCGCTCCAGTTTTTAGAATAATTCAGGGACAGTTTTTATCCAAGCTTGGCTTCGGATAGCTTGACTCAATTTTCCCTCATCAACTGCTCCCATCCCTACTATTGTCATATTTCCCAGTCAATGCTTAAAAGCTTAACTGGGATTTAACCGGAATTTGGAGCATGAATGCAGGGTGTTTTTCATTAGACAAAAAAACCTTAATATCTTCAAAGGAATTGGGACAACATTGGCTATAATTCGGCTCAAGGTAAAGGTGGAGAGCAATTTTACCTGTGAGCAAATAACAGATATTCGAGGGATTGACATTGGTAAAAGGCAACACCAAGCAGAGTAAACCCAAGGAGGGGAAACCGTGTATTTCGCCATTGAGATTAGCGCACTTTGATCCAGGTTGTACATCCTGGCTGATAGGTATTTTGCATTAGACAGTGACATCATCTTACACTGACCCTAGGAATACAGTGCAAGCTTCCCTTAGCGTCACTTTTTGGCGACGCTTTTGGCATTTTACAGTCAGGAACATGGAAAAACCCATTTTATAAACGACTCAACCTTGTAGAAGTTTGAGTTTCTGACGCTTCATCTGACCAAGTTACTGTAGTATTACAACCTTAGTAGAGCTTGAGTCATCGACGGAAAGACGAGCGTTCTTCCTAACCTCGATTGTTATCACTAACAACACTATCAGTATAGCGTATACTTGATAATTGGCTATCCATTCCTACCATGTAGACGGGTAGGGAACTAGAGCCAATTAGGTTAAACTGGCGATTCATCCCGACGCTGGCATAAAAGTACGGCGCGGGATGAATCGCCGAATTCAGTTAAATCTAGATTTGTGTGAACCGACGACTCCCTGAATGGGGGCATCCAGCCTAGCAGATTTCAAAACTTGCCCTGAAACGTGAGGTCAAACCCTTGGTTACTGATCACTCTGTACTGAATCCCTGTTGAAGTTGGGGGGTTTAGACACCTGTTATCGCGCTTTGCCTGTGTAGATCAGGAAATGACAGAAAACGGTTATCATGAGCCTCCCGCTCAATTTTACCAGACTTCACAGCCTCATAAAGGACAGTCAAAGCCTCAAGATCTGCTGTTTGATAACCTTTTATTGCCAGAATTTGCCGGATTAGCCCCTCGGAAGCAACGCTGAGGCAGCCGGTTTTCAGAGCGGATTGGACAAGAGTACGAAGAATCATGGTAACCAAGCATTTGTAATCATAGGGGTATCCCTAACACTATCCAATATCTCCCTGTTGAAGACATTGATAAGTGTCTGTTGCTTGGTGTGATTCTCAGCTCAATTCAGAGTGATATGTGTCACGCTAAAACGAACTAATCGCCTGTAGGCACTCCTGAACCCTAAAATTACAACAATTGCTTATGTACTATACTAAAGGCTTTTTATTAAGGATTTGTAAAAATAGGACAGTTTTTTTGACAAGAGTTTGTTAAAGTTAGTCGTGCCGCTAACTCCAGCCGCTCAACTATTAAGGAAATCAACAGACAGATGTTTGCGATCGCCCTGAAACAGGAGCAATACTCAACCTATATCCTCACTGCCCAAGACTCCCAGTCTCGGTTGGAAGTCGTTCCCGAACGCGGTGGTCTGATTTCTCACTGGAGTATTCAAGGTCAGGACATCCTCTACTTTGATGCCGAACGGTTTCGAGAGCCGAGGTTGAGCGTGCGGGGGGGGATTCCGATTCTATTTCCCATCTGCGGCAATTTACCGGACAATACCTACACCCACCAAGGCAAACAATATCAGCTCAAACAGCATGGTTTTGCCCGCGATTTACCCTGGCAGGTTACAGAACGAGTGACGAATGACTTGGCTAGCCTGACCCTAGTCCTCAATAGTAACGACCAAACTCGCGCTGTTTATCCCTTCGACTGGCAACTCACCTTCACGTACCAACTGCAGGGCAATACCTTGACGCTTCACCAGCGCTATACCAATCAGTCTCCAGAGGTGATGCCCTTTTCCACAGGAGTGCATCCGTACTTCTTAACTTCAGATAAAACCCAACTGCAGTTTGAGATTCCGGCGGCGGAGTATCAGGATCAGCAAACTGGGCAAGTTTACCCCTTCACTGGCGGCTTTGATTGGAGTGAGGATGAAATTGACGTAGCCTTTCGGCAAGTCACGGGTCAATCGGCAACAGTGATCGATCAGCAACGGCGGTTAAAACTCACTTTGACCTACGGTGAACCCTATTCAACTCTGGTCTTCTGGACGGTTAAGGGCAAAGACTACTACTGTTTGGAACCCTGGAGCGCTCCCCGCAATGGATTAAACACAGGAGAAAATATCACCAAGTTGGCTCCTGAAGAGAGTTTGGAGACTTCGGTACAACTCAGCACCACTTTTTTTTGAAAAACCCTCTACATTTTTGGTGATTTCTGCTATTGTAGAAAACGGCGCGTGAAAACGCTTACAAGTGTGGGTCGCTAGCTCAGCGGTAGAGCACTCGGCTTTTAACCGATTGGTCTTGGGTTCGAATCCCAGGCGACCCATATTTCAGTATCCATTTTTTCATAAACGGAAACTATGGAGTTCATCAAGAAGCCTAATTTTAGAATCTTGACCAGATAATTTCCTATAAACTGAAAAATATCTTAAGATTATTCTAAGAATTAAGTTTCTAGATACGACTAGCTGACAAAACACCTAAAGTTAGGAGGACTTTTTTATGGCGCTCGTACCCATGCGGCTGCTTTTGGATCATGCGGCAGAGAATGGCTATGGCATTCCAGCATATAACGTAAACAACATGGAGCAGATCCTGGCGATTATGGAAGCTGCTGATGAAGCTGATAGTCCCGTGATTTTACAAGCCTCTCGCGGCGCTCGCAAGTATGCAGGTGAACTCTTCCTGCGCCACTTAGTCATGGCTGCAGTAGAAACCTACCCCCATATTCCTATTGCCATGCACCAAGACCATGGTAATGGTCCAGCGACTTGCTACTCAGCTATCCGCAATGGTTTCACCAGTGTGATGATGGACGGGTCCCTGGAAGAAGATGCCAAAACTCCAGCTAGCTTCGAGTACAACGTCAATGTAACGGCTGAAGTGGTAAAAGTTGCTCACTCTGTCGGTGTCAGCGTTGAAGGGGAACTAGGTTGTCTCGGTTCTTTGGAAACGGGTATGGGTGAAAAGGAAGATGGTCACGGTGCGGAAGGTAAGCTATCTCGCGAACAGTTGTTGACTGACCCGGATCAAGCCGTTGAGTTTGTTGAGCGCACTCAAGTTGATGCTCTAGCCGTAGCAATTGGCACAAGTCACGGTGCTTACAAGTTTACCCGTAAGCCCACGGGTGAAATTCTTGCCATCAGCCGGATTGAGGAAATTCATAGCCGTCTACCCAATACCCATTTGGTGATGCACGGGTCTTCCTCTGTCCCCCAAGAGTGGCTGGACATGATCAACCAATATGGTGGTGCAATTCCGGAAACTTACGGTGTGCCTGTAGAAGAGATTCAAAAAGGCATTAAGAGTGGTGTCCGTAAGGTTAACATTGATACCGACAATCGTTTGGCAATCACCGCAGCAATTCGCGAAGCGGCTGCCAAAGATCCGAAGAACTTCGATCCGCGCCATTTCATGAAGCCTTCTATTAAGTACATGAAGCAGGTTTGCTCAGATCGTTATCAGCAATTCGGTACGGCGGGTAATGCTAGCAAGATCAAGCAAGTTACATTGGATGAGTTTGCGGCTAAGTATGCCAAGGGCGAGTTAAGTGCTGTTACCAAGCAAACTGTAAAGGCTTAATCGTTGACCGAGTAACACCTATTTATAGCGAATCCCCCGTTAACAGGCGGGGGATTTTGTTGGTGTCTGAAGATCAGCTTACTCCTTTACCGTTCAAGCGATGGGTGAAGGCTCCCACGCTCTTTAGCTGGGAGATGAAACCGAGCGAACCGTCTAGGTAGCGAATAAATTCGCCAGTCAAATAATTCGGATAACGTTCTACTATTGTGGTAATGTAAATACAAG
>NZ_JAVJZI010000285.1:0-36895 GCF_040223135.1 Coleofasciculus sp. G3-WIS-01 | reverse complement strand
AGTCGTTGAAGGAGTTAACAATAAACTGAAACTATTAAAACGGTGTGGATTTGGCTTCAGGAACTTTAAAAATTTTACTATACGCGCTTTGCTTTTGTGGCATTATCCTAACAGTTTAGCACACTAAGTACGGAAGACCCGGAAATGGGGCATGACTTCATTTAAGGCTGGTGGGCACTGCCCACCCTACGGTATATCAGGGGTTTCGGTGAGCCCAAAATGCTGACTGGAGCGTGCTATTGAGATTAAGTATTGGCAATACTTCCCTTGCTCCCCCCGCTCCCCCTGCTTTTAGCGCTTAAGTTGACACCAATGCACGCCCCGTGCGCCCCTACAGTTTACAAGTGCCTAATACTTTCGTTCTTGGGGTTCAAAGCGGGTAATCGCCACTGACTTGTACTGCAAATCAATTCCGGCTGAGGAATAGTATGCCAGGGTATGCTTCAAAAAGTTGGTATCATCCCGTTGGGGATAATCCTCACGAGAATGGGCACCCCGACTTTCTTGGCGATTTAGGGCACAAGTGAGAATGATTTCGCCAACAACCATGAGATTCCGCAGTTCCAAAGCTTCGATTAATTCCGTATTCCAGCAGCTTCCTTTGTCATCTAAATAGATATTTTGGTACTGCTGTTTCAACTGTTGCAGTTGATTCAATCCTTCCTGCATTAATGCCTCGGTGCGGAAGACGCCGCAGTATTGAGTCATGCAGTCTTGGAAGTTTTGACGTAGTTTATCGATGCGTAGGCTTCCGGATTGACCTAGCAATGCATTAATCTTATTCTGGGCAGCATTGAGATAGACTTGTTCATCAATGTCCGGTAATTTGCGGTTTTGAATATATTGCGCGATCGCAGCCCCAGTCCGTCTGCCGTAAACTACGCATTCTAGCAGGGAATTACTCCCTAGGCGATTAGCACCGTGAACCGAGACACAAGCGGATTCCCCGGCGGCAAAAAATCCTTCAATCAAGCCATCGGTTCCACTTCGCACTTGTCCATCGGTATTGACGGGAATGCCACCCATGGAATAATGGGCTGTAGGACGCACGGGCATCGGTTCGTATACCGCATCAACCCCGACGAGTCGGTGGGCTTCTTCCCAACAGAAGGGAATGCGACTCATTATTTTTTCCTTACCTAGATGCCGCAAGTCCAGATAGACACAAGGACCTCCAGGATTCCCATCCGGATAAACCCCGCGACCGGCACGAATTTCTAATGCGATCGCGCGTGAGGTAATATCCCGTGGGGCGAGTTCCATTTTACTCGCGGCATAATTTGCCATGAAGCGATCGCCTTCACTATTAATCAGATACGCCCCTTCACCCCGTACCGCTTCGGAAATTAATACACCCACCGGATATAACCCGGTTGGATGAAACTGGACAAACTCCATATCCTCCAACGGTACCCCCGCCAAAGCTGACATGGCTAAGCCATCCCCCGTCGAGGCAAAATCATTGGAGGTGGTATTAAACACCCGCCCATAGCCCCCTGTGGCAAACATCACCGCTTTTGCCCGTACCACTTGCAGGTGAGTTGTCAGGAGGTTAAACATCACCACCCCTTTTGCCTGCCCATCTTCCAAAATCAGCCGCATGACGTACCATTCTTCGTACACCGTCACGTCGTTCTTGCGGAGATTACTTACCAGTTCATGAAGAATTGCATGACCCGTTTTATCGGCAGCATAGCAAGTACGGCGATGGGAATGACCCCCAAAGGCACGTTGGGCAATGCGACCATCGGGTAAGCGGGAAAAAAGTACCCCCAGATGTTCTAAATCAATCACCACATCCGGTGCTTCGCGGGTGAGAATTTCTACCGCATCTTGGTCAGCCAGATAATCTGACCCCTTAACTGTATCAAAGGCGTGGGCTTCCCAGGTATCCTCAGCATCCACATTTTTCAGCGTCGCCGCCATCCCCCCTTGGGCAGCAACGGAGTGGGAACGAATGGGATGGGTTTTGGCAACTAGTGCCACATTTAGCTTCGGATCAGTGCGTTTAATTTCCAACGCCGCCCGACACCCGGCTAAACCACCGCCGACAATAATCACATCGTGTTCTCGCATCTCAACTCAATTGAATTTCTGCTGTTATAAATATTCAACTACCCCAACTTACTCCGTTGCGCCTTGAGGCGTCACTTCGTTGAATTTGGGGGACTTAAGGCGGGTGGGCATTGCCCACCCTACTACTGCTCCTGTGCTTTGGAGCCTCCTGCCCTTGAGCCTTGAGCCTTCTATTACTAGCTAGTTGCCTGAGCCGGTTGGGATGCACCGCGACTGCTCCGATTGGCAGCCGTTGTTTCCTGCTCTTCCATCGCTAATATTTCAATATGATTGAGCAATGTGGTCACAAAGGCAAAGAGTAAAAAGGGCAAAGACAAGACCAAGACTAATCCCACCGTTGCCAATGCATAAATTTGGCGCTCGGCACTCCACAGCGCCAGTGCAGAGGCAAGACTTATGAAAATGACGATTAACCACACAATGATTTGTCCATAGATATCGCCAAAACTCAGGGTGCAGATCAAGCGATATTTGTTAAATTGTTCCATTATCAACCTCGACACATTTCTTTAAGTTCCAAGGATAAGACCGTATTTGAGGTTTGGCGCATTTCTCAACATATTTTTAAATTGGTCGCAACATCTGTTTACAATTGGGGATTGGGAATTGGGCGAAGCATTCGCGTTGGGACGTTGATAGAAAACCGAGACATCTGGACGCGAATGCTTCTCCCCTACGAATGCATGACCCTTGGTTGCACTCAAGGAACAAGTCAGACTTATACTGAACTCAGGGTAACGCGATCGCGTCCTTGCTGTTTCGATAGATACAGGGCTTGATTTGCCGCCATAATCAAGGCATCGATGTCAGTATGGGGGTCAACCAGACTTGCCACACCTAAACTAACCGTTACCACAGAAGCAGGCAACTTTAACGTCTCAGGCGGTTTAAATTCAATCGCCAGAGATTTAACCTTGTCTCGCATCTTTTCTGCTACTTGAAACGCTCCCGTGGCATTCGTATGAGGTAAAAGGATCGCAAATTCTTCTCCCCCATAACGCGCCACGACATCTGTTGTTCGTTTGACACAGCTACGCAGGCAATAAGCAATGCGCCGTAAACACTCATCTCCTGCTGCTATGCCATAGACTTTGTTGTAGAGTTTGAAACAATCAATATCGCACAAGATTAAGGATAGAGGAGACTGTTCTACATTTAAATGATGCCACTCTTGTTCGAGTTTTTGGTCAAAATAACGACGAGTCGCAAGCTGAGTCAGAGTATCCATACTATCAAAGGAATAGAATTATAGGTTTGGTGTTCTTTGTGATCACACGGTATTCTTAAAAATATAGATAGCTAGTCTTCAGTCCTCAAGAATTAAAACACCTGCTAGGTTAAGGCTTACCTCTATTATCACAAATTTTTGTATACTGTTCCTTCACTTGGGAATTTGTCCGCAGATATTCCTGCACCCAATGGCAACCAAATGCCCAGAGCTGATCGAGATCAATGATTTGGTCTAAATCCCACAGAATTACAGTTTTGTCCACACTAGCAGAGGCAAGGGTGCGACCATCAGGACTAAAGGTAACATCATAGACCCGATCGCTATGGGCTTCTAAGGTGACGAGAACTGTACCGTCATTGCGCCACAGCTTCACCGTCTTATCCAAACTCGCAGACGCCAGAAGTTGCCCATCGGGACTAAATGCAATATCGTTGACGCGATCGCGATGCCCGTTTAGAGTGGCTAGTAATGTGCCATCCCTTGTCCAGAGTTTAATCGTATTGTCCCAACTCGCAGACGCAAGGCGTTGACTATCGGGACTAAAGGCTAAAGCACGAATACTATCACCATGTCCGGTTAAGGTGTTCAGTAAACTGCCATCCTGTTTCCAAATTTTAATCGTTTTATCTTCACTTCCAGAAGCAATTAACTCACCATCTGGGCTAAATACCACCTCATAAACTGCATCGTTATGTCCGGTTAAGGTTTTAAGGAATTTACCATCCCGCGTCCAGAGTTTGACGGTTTGATCGCTACTCGCAGAGGCAAGCAACTGACCATCTGGGCTAAATGCTACACCGTAAACGGTGCTACTATGTCCCCGTAACGTTTTCAATAAAGTCCCATCACTTTGCCAAAATTTAATAGTTTTATCTCCACTCGCTGAAGCAATCATTAGCTCATTGCTTGACAGTGATTCAATAATTTCGCTATTGCCTTGATTAGTTTCTTTCTTCGTCACAATACCATTTTCAGAGGAACTATTAGCATTCACTGGGGGAGCAACAGCAACATCGAACACGGCTTCATCATGCCCCTCAAAAGACGCCAACAACTCACCATCACGTCGCCAGAGTTTTATTTCACCATCCCAACTCCCAGAAACCAGAGTTTGACTATCCGGACTAAAATCAACACCCCAAATAGCATCCTGATGTCCTTGGAGAAAAGTTAACAAGGTTTTTCCCAGCGTCCAAAGTTTAATTGTGCCATCCAAACTCGCAGAAGCCAACATTTGACCATCGGGGCTAAACGCTACCGCCCAGAGTCCATTTTGATGCCCGTTCAAAACAGTGAGTTCGGTTCCATTGGTTTGCCAAAGTCTAACGGTTTGATCCCAACTCGCAGAAGCAAGGGTTTGACCATCCGGGCTAAACGCCAAACCAAAAACTCCATCAGTATGTCCTTCTAAGGTTCTTAATAACATCCCATCAGCCTGCCAGAGTTTGACTGTTCCATCTATATAACTTGAAGCCACAAGTTTACCATTGGGACTAAATTTTACATAATTTACCAAACTCTCATGACCTTTGAGGGTTTTTAGCAACCTACCATTATCTGTCCAAATTTTAACGGTTTTATCCCAACTGGCAGAGGCAAAGTATTGACCATTTGGACTAAAGGCTACATGGCGAACTTCTGCGCTATGTTCTTTGATTATCTTAGGAATAAAGCATTCTTGGGGATTGTTGATTGTTGATTGTGAACTAATGCAAGTCCGATCAATTCTCCAAAGTCTTATCGTTTGATCATCACTACCAGAGACTAACACCTGACCATTAGGACTAAAAGTGACACTATTGACCTGGTTTTTATGCCCATTAAGTGTGGCAACTAACGTGCCATTGCGCCGCCACAGTTTCACGGTTTTATCCTTACTTGCCGAAGCAATGAGTTTACTGTCTGGGCTAAATGTTACACTTTTTACTGTATCGCTGTGTGCTTTAATTGTGGTTAATAACGTTCCATCAGTTTGCCAAAGCTTAATCGTTTTATCTTCACCCGCTGAGGCAATCATTGAACCATCGGGACTAAATTCTACGTCATGTACTTGCTGGCGATGACCAGAGAGGCGGTTATATTCTTTGACGCCATACACTGCCTTTCTTAGCACTTTTTCAACGGATTTTTTTGTCTGAGTGTCCACTCGACCTAAGGCTTGTAATTTCTGTTTGGCTCGTAGGGCAGCAATTAAAGCATCTAATCGTTGATCGAGGGCAAATAGTGCTTCTGAAGACGTGGTAATTGCCTCAATTTCACTAATCGCTAACCTGCGGTTTTGCACCAGAATTGCCCCGGCTAATCCACTGACGAGAACCAACATTATCCCAACGGTTACCAACAGTAATCGCTGTTTTTTGCCAATCTCACGTTCAGCAGCTAGTCGTGCTTCAACTTCCTTGATGCGTTCGGCTTCTATCTGCTTTTGAACCTCATTGCGATCGCAGGTTTCGCTGGCGGCTAAGAATTGATAATCTAAGTCACTCAAACTTTTGCCCTGAGACCAAGTTTGGGCATCTTTTAAAGCCTGTCCGCGCAAGAGTCGTGATGAATCCTGAAATTGTGATCCTACCCAAGCTGCTAAGGTTTGAGAGTAAGGGCGCAGATTGGTTAATTGTTTCTCAACCCAGTCGGGGTTAAAAACGGCTAGATAGACGCGATTTTTTACTTTTAAAATACCCTGTTCTTTGACAACCAAACCGGATAGTAATAATTCGGTTTGCTCGCGACTATCATCCGTTTCGATATCAATACCCTGTAAAATTTGTTGATAAATTCCCAGTAATCTGCCCGCTCGTGCTTCGTTTCTCAAGAGGCGATCGCGGACGGTACGTAGGTGTTCTGGCTCATCCTGGGATTCCCAATGGTGAATGATGCGATCGCGCACTATGGATTCTACCCAAAAGGCTTCGGTTCCTGGTGGAATTTTCAGCGGCTCACTGACTGTCTGTTGCGCTACTTCCAGCACCAGTTGACACAGCTTTTGGGTCAAAAAAGGTTGCCCTTCTGTCCAAGCTAATATTTCTTTGAGGATGGCTTGAGGGTTAGCAAATTGTTGGCTGAATCCTTTGGCTAAGGGTTGAGATTCTTCCAGTTTAAAGCCTTGCAGTTCGATGGCTTTGCCAATATTAAATGGAGTGCGTTTTTTGTCAGTAATTAAATCGCTGGGTGTTGCCACACCGAATAGGGCAAAAGTGAGGCGATTGTAGTCTGGTTCTAAAGTACGTTGGTTATAGCAAAATCGAATTAAGGCAAAAAAGTCATCAATGGGGAAATCTAAACTTAAAATGCTATCAATTTCATCGATAAAAATAATCAGGTTTTGGTTGGCAAATTGATTTAAAACTATTTCACAGATAAACTTATTGAATCGCTGGGGTAGAGAAATATCCTCTTGCTGTTGCCACCAAGTTTTTATATTAACCGTTTTAAATAGTTTTAATTTTCGACTTAAATCTAGAATCAGTCCCTTATACCACTGAGTCGGCGTAATCGTTTCCGAGCCAATCATGGTCATATCAATGGTGGCACAAATAAACCCCTCTTGTTGCAGGCGATGGCAGGTTTTTACCAATAGGGAAGATTTGCCCATTTGCCGACAGTTAAGAACATAGCAAAACTCACCCTGTTTAAGTAATTGATACAGTTGCTGATCGGCTTTTCGTTGAACATAGATGGGAGCATCTTTGTGCAGACTCCCACCCACTTGATAAGGATTCATCGTTGTTGAAAATATCTGGAAAGATGAGACAAGAGATAGGATGGGGGACGGGTAATGGGACTTTAGGCTTGGCTATTGATGATAGCGTTTGTGTAAATCCCGCCCTGATTGCCCTAATGTTACTTGCACTCAGGGTAACACCGTCAGCATCTTCCCTGTCTGCATGGATAAAGCCCCGGTTTCCCTAGCTACGAACTACGTGATCACTAAAATTTAAACCCGACAAAAAAAGTCGGGTATATTTGACGGTAGTTTTGAGCTGTGATACTATCAGCAAAACGTTGACGAATAGAGAGAGACCACCCATGACCCAGGCAACCATCCCCCATACATCCCGCACCGCTGCCACATTCAAAAACCTCACCTGTAAAGAGTGTGGCGCCGAATACGAACCTCAAGCCATCCACGTTTGCGAGTTCTGCTTCGGTCCTTTGGAAGTCACATACGACTACGACGCCCTGCGCCGCCACGTTAGCCGTGAGACAATTCACTCAGGACCGAATTCAATTTGGCGCTATCGTTCCTTCTTACCCGTAGCTACAGACAATCTTATTGATGTAGGCACAGGGATGACACCTTTAGTCAAATCCCATCGCTTAGCACGACGCCTGGGTCTAAAAAATCTTTATATTAAAAATGATGCGGTAAACATGCCCACCCTGAGTTTCAAGGATAGGGTCGTTTCCGTCGCACTGACTAGAGCTAGAGAATTAGGATTTTCTACAGTATCTTGTGCGAGTACCGGCAACTTAGCCAATTCTACCGCTGCGATCGCGGCACACGCGGGACTCGATTGTTGTGTATTTATTCCGGCTGACTTAGAAGCGGGTAAAGTCTTAGGCACATTAATCTACAACCCCACAGTAATGGCAGTTCAAGGCAACTATGATCAGGTCAACCGCCTCTGTTGTGAGGTTGCCAATACCCAGGGTTGGGGATTTGTCAATATTAATTTGCGTCCTTACTATTCTGAAGGCTCAAAAACCCTGGGCTTTGAAGTCGCCGAACAACTGGGTTGGCAGCTACCAGATCATATTGTGGCGCCCCTAGCTTCCGGTTCTCTGTTCACGAAAATTCATAAAGGCTTCCAAGAATTCATTAAAACGGGTTTAGTCGCCGATAAAGCCGTTCGCTTCAGTGGCGCACAAGCCGAAGGCTGTTCTCCCATTGCCCAAGCCTTCCGGGAAGGACGGGATTTCGTGACTCCAGTAAAACCCAGTACAATAGCTAAATCGATCGCGATTGGAAATCCAGCGGATGGAATCTATGCCCTAGAGCTCGCCCAGAAAACCAACGGCACCATTGAATCCGTCACCGACGCCGAAATTGTTGAAGGGATGAAACTGCTAGCTGAAACCGAAGGTATCTTTACCGAAACCGCTGGTGGTACAACAATAGCCGTCCTCAAGAAATTGGTGGAAGCTGGAAAAATTGACCCCGATGAAACCACCGTTGCCTATATCACCGGGAATGGACTAAAAACCCAAGAAGCGGTACAAGGATATATTGGTGAACCCCTCACCATTGAACCGAAATTAGATAGTTTTGAGCGAGCCTTAGAACGGGCGCGTACCCTTGACCGTTTGGAATGGCAACAAGTCTTGGTTTAATCATGTTCCAGACGCGCCATGGCGCGTCTCTCCATACCATGGCGTTTCTGTCGGGGCGGGTTTCACTATTATCGTTTCTGTTGCACCCAGATGTGACTAAACCCGCCCCGACAACCCTAGGCTCAAAGAAACCTGGTTTTGAGAGATATCATGCTACGTCTTTGCTGGGAAACATTTCCAACATCTACCCATTAACTACTGATTCCTAATCTATGGCTGTAAAAGTTCTAATTCCTACCACTCTCCAGAAATTCACCAACGATAAAGCAATGATTGAATGCAGCGCTGGCAATGTTGCTGAACTTTTGGACTCTCTCGAAATTAGTTGTCCTGGGATTAAAGGACGTTTGTGTGATGATCAAGGAAAGCCTCGTCGCTTTTTAAACTTCTACGTCAATAGCGAAGATATTCGCTTTCTCGATGGCACAAATACCCAACTCAGCGATGGCGATGAAGTCAGCATTGTACCTGCTGTGGCTGGCGGTTAATCGGAACTAGAAAAAACGTTACGAATTTGGTGTAGAGACGCGCCATGGCGCGTCTCTACAACAGTTCGTTTGTCCTAATCGATGTGTCTACTGCTATAGTGTTTCACCCGCGACAGGTAAGCGGGGAGTTTTGGTAACTAAATCAAGATTGATGCTACCGAAAACTAGGATAGATTTCATCGGACAAATAGTTTTAGTGACGTACTCCTAAACTTCCCTAGATGAATGCTGTATATTGTTTCGATGTACGCTTAGTATCCTAAACATTATAAACCGAGCAACACTCAGAAGTTGTGGGTCTTCCGTAGTTACTGTGCTAAATTGTTAGTTTGATTTGCTCGAATATTGGACAGCAATAGCTTGTATAGCTTCCAGATTAATTCAGCAAGCCCTAAGTATAATTAAGCCAAACAGTATCTGAGTCATATCCTATCGTGTAAATGGTGGCAATAATCCCCCCCAACATAACTAATTCTAAAGAAATTATACTCTATATTATTAGCCTACTAATTGCAACCCAACGTGTTTAATAAAGGCATACCAATCTTGACTAAAGCCTTTAAATTCAACATCCTTGAGGGTAAATTTTATGTGAGAATCTTCAATTGGCAACGATACCATATTATAGGCATCAGGTTTATTGGTTAATATCACCAGTTCAGTCCCGGCGGGAATCGGTTGCAGGGCATTTGGACTTAGATACATAGATTGAACCGGGGCACGCTTAACTACGGTATCCACGTTAAAGACAATTTTGATCAACCCCCCTTGAGGCGGCAATGTTTTTCGGTAAACCATCATTTTGACAACATCTTTTTCTATTTGCTTTGAGAGCATCTGTGCCACCGTTTCTGTTGGTCTCAGGGGTTCTTTGGTGATTTGAACATGCTCAATAAACGCATACCAGTTTAAACTTCTGCCCTGAAAGCTAATATCCTGGAAACTGATCCGAATATGTCGGGTTAGATCTGGGGGAGTGTAGGATTGTAGGACTAATAGCGTGCTAGCCGGAATCGGCTGAAGTTTATAGCTTGGCAGTAAACTGGATTGAATGGGTTCTTGTTTAAGAATTGTATCTTGGGTAGACAGCATTCGGACTAAGCTAACCATAGTTTGATAATTCCTTGTAATTGTCATTCGTCATTTGTAAAATTATTCCCGCTCTTAACACTCAGTTAGGGCGGGTTTAGTCGCATCTGGGTAAAAAAGAAATGATAATAGTGAAACCCGCCCCTACACAAATTCTTTCCCTTCATTCTTAGGAAATACTGCCACGCTTGCGGGCTTCTTTGTAAGATATTCCTACATTTTGTAACCCAGCGCGAATCATCTGCTGTTCTAATAAGCTAAAAAAGCGGGCGCGATCGCCTCCTCGAACCACAGCCTGATTATGGGCTTCTGCTATAGCAATGGGATAGCCATAGCCTTTGTAAACTTGTGCCAGCATTAAACTTAGAGATTGATTGAATAACATAGTATCCTGTGCTACCCATTCTGGGACTTCGATGCGGGCAATTTCTGTACCAACGTGAACATAGCAGAAATAAATCCGGTGATGATCGTATAGATCCAAAATTCGCACCGAACTACGAAATAAAGGACTACGTTGTCCGGGTTCAAGTAAACTCGACCAGAGCATCGTATCACGTAAGGGTTCAACAACCTGACAAGGCAATTTATCGGTAACAGAGGCGCAATGGTTGATACAGTTGGGGGTGTCATAAGCACAGGCTTGTAACCGAAGAAAATGTAGGGCTTCACTGCTGCGAGACGCACTCAAATAGCCCATCAGCGGTACATTCACTGATCGCAACTGATCCCAAGCCGCTAGAATCGGGGGAAGGATGCGATCGCGCGCTTCTGTGGGTAAGGATTCCAGAAACCAGTAAATCAGTGATCCATCCACCATCGCCAGATTAGGAATATCAAAGTGAGAACCGGGCGGGTTGACCCAGCGACACGCCATTTCTGCCAATACCGATACCTCAGACACAGTGCGACGATACCCCATCCATTCTTCGGTACGAATCCCCCATTGGCGGGATATATATAAATCTTCCGGTCGGTAAAAGACTTCGGGTAGGCTATCTAAGAGCGGGTGTAAACTTTGTCCATAGTGCAACATCACCCGACCGACGTTAATTAAATAACAATAGGCGATTTCGTGATGGGAGGGGGACATTTGAGACCCATCGGTGGCAAAAACAGTATGGCTTTCGGGAGGGGAATCCAGATCAAGGCGAGTATCCAGGGGTTCGACGGGAACAGCCGCCGTAAAGGTTATGCGATCGCGCCATTGCTGGTGGGATTGAATCAGCTCATCTTGTCGGCGATTAGTCTCCAGCAGCAGCTTTTGCGCCAGTTCCCAGCGTTGGCGACTGGCTAGCGCCTCCCCTTTCAGATGCTGGCTAATTCCAGGGATTTGTTTCGCGAGTTTCGTGAGATCGAGCATTAAATTATAGTACCCGATACAGGATATGTATATTTATGTTATCTTTATTTAACGATTTCAGTAGTAATAATTAGAACTATTGCTTAAACGAAGCAAACCTCCGACTTACTTAGGAATCGTTGTAACAAATTTTACATTTTGTGATTTCCTTAAGGCAAAGATTGTAAGGTTAAATTACCAAATATTAAGTTATACAAAATAAGCTTGAATTTATCTCGGTAGCTGTCCTAGAGTCAAGTTAATTCAATTGGCATTCATGAGAGTATTGTGTAACCCAAATTGAAAAAGCTGGATAACTGCGACTTAATTTAGCTCGAAGTTGTGTAGCGAATAGTTTGAAACCTGTTTCCCCTGAATGAGATTTAAAGAAAAAGTAAATTGGATGCCGTTGGCATAAAGTTTGTTAATCAATAATACTGACGAGGTGCATTATGGATGTTGCAACCCTTTCAAAACTTGGTGTAAAACATGCTGAAAATGCCGTAGCCGAATCCCTGCGGATTCAAACTGGATTAGATTGGACAAAGCCGGTTACGTTCTACGGGATTATCAATGAACGTTGTAATGTTAAATGTCGCCAGTGTGAGTATTGGCGACTCCCGAAATATAAAGACGAAATGACTGTAGAGGATTGGAAAAGCGCCCTCCTCAGTATAAAAGACTTTGTGGGCGAGTATTCCATCAACTTTAGTGGCGGCGAACCTTATATCAAAAAAGGGTTTCTCGACATACTGGCGTTTGCCAATAGTAATGGTATTCACTGCGGTGTGACCACAAATGGCTCATGCATGACCCAGGAAAATGCTGCCAAAACTGTAGCAGCGCGTCCCTTTAATGTAAATATGTCAGTGGATGCACCCAATGCAGAACTTCATGAGTACCTGCGGGGTCAACCAGGTTTATTTACTAAGCTTTCTAACGGCATTAAGTATCTACGTCAGGAACAGGAAAAACAAGACATACGTTTTCCAATTATTGTCAAACCGACATTAAATCGCCTCAATTTCCGTTTAATGCCTGAACTGGTAGAATGGGCGCAACAGATTGGGGCTACGGCTGTTAATTTCCAACCCGTCAATCTTTGGACACCAGAAACCTATAATGAACTGTGGCTAAAAGCCGAAGACTATGAAGACTTTGCTCAGGTAATTGAGCGCCTGATTGAAATGAAGCAAAACGGTGCGCCGATTATGACGGGTGATGATGTTCTGCGGCTTTTCTTACCTCACTTCCGTGAAGAAAAGGCTCCTGAATCCGTTCGTCCCTGTCGAGTTGGGCTTCGCAATTTCTGGATTGAAACAGATGGGAATGTGAAACTCTGTAATGATTATCCAGTCATTGGTAATATTAAACACCAGAGTGCTAAAGAAATCTGGTATGGGGAAAAAGCCAAAGAGATTCGCCAGCAGACATTGGACTGCGGTAAACTTTGTTTAATTACCTGTGTGTCGCAAAAAACGCTAATGGATAAAGTTGTGATGGGAATGAAGCTACTGCGGAATTGATATAAAATTACGATTATCCCTCGCCTAGGAAGCGAGACTATGCTCTCAGGTCGAGGGATTTTATCTCATTTGGGCTTAGCTATTTGGGTTCAGGAGAGAAGATATGAGTAAAAAGCGCTGAAAACTGCTGTAACTATCGTTGGTGATGGACAAGAACGAAGTAATCTAGAAAAAAGAGTGCAGGCTCTTAAATTAAATAATGTTATTAAGTTTATTGGTAAAATACCTCAAAAAGAAACCCTTAATTATTATCGACAAGCTGATGTTTTTTGCTTCCCCTCTATCAGAGAATCTGGTGGAACAGTAGTATTAGAAGCGATGGCTTGTGGACTACCCTGTATTATTGCAAATAATGGTGGTATCAGTTTGTGACTTCCTTCATGCATAGATTGTAAAATTTAAGGTCTAAATATTAAGTGAAATAAAATAAACTTGAATTGATCGCGGTAGATGTTCTAAAGTCAAGACAATCCAATTAGCATTCATGAGAGAGTATTGTTTAAACCAGACGGAAAAGCTGGATAACTGGGACTTAATTTAACTCAAAGCTGTGTGTGGAATAAACGGAAAATGCTTTCTCCCTGACTAAGAAGAGTTAAACAAAAAAGAACTTGGATGCCGTTGGCATAAAGTTTCTAAACAAATAGTACTGACGAGGTGTATTATGGATGCTGTAATTCTTTCCAAACTCGGTGTCAAACATGCTGAGAATGCTGTAGCCGAATCACTGCGGATTCAAACTGGATTAGATTGGACAAAGCCAGTTACGTTCTACGGGCTTATCAATGAACGTTGTAATGTTAAATGTCGCCAGTGCGGGTTTTGGCGACTCCCTCAATACAAAGAGGAAATGACGATTGAAGAATGGAAACGTGCCCTTCTCAGCATCAAAAACTTTGTGGGTGGGTATTCCATCAACTTTAGTGGCGGTGAACCCTATATTAAAAAGGGGTTTCTTGACTTACTGGACTTTGCTAATAGCAATGGCATCCACTGTGGTGTGACCACTAATGGTTTGTGCATGACCCAGGGCAATGCTGCCAAAACTGTAGCAGCGCGTCCCTTCAATGTAAATATTTCAGTAGATGCACCCAATGCAGAACTCCATGATTACCTGCGGGGTCAACCCGGTTTATTTACTAAGCTTTCTAACGGCATCAAGTATCTACGCCAGGAACAGGAAAAACAAGGCGTAACTTTTCCGATTATTGCAAAACCGACATTAAATCGCCTGAATTTCCGTTTAATGCCTGAACTGGTAGAGTGGGCACAACAAATTGGTGCTACCGCTGTTAATTTCCAACCCGTAAGTCTGTGGACACCAGAAACCTATAATGAACTGTGGTTTAAAGCTGAAGATTATGACGAGTTGACCAAGGTCATTGAGCGTCTAATTGAAATGAAGCAAAACGGTGCGCCCATTATGACGGGTGATGAGGCTCTACAGATGTTCCTCTCTCATTTCCGTAACGAAAAAGCATCTGAATCCTTTCGTCCTTGTCGAGTCGGACTTCGTAATTTCTTTATTTACCCTGATGGAAATGTAGAATTGTGTGAAGAGTATCCAGCCATTGGTAATGTGAAGTACCAGAGTGCTAAAGAAATCTGGTATGGAGAAAAAGCTAAAGAGGTTCGCCAGCAGACATTGGACTGCGATAAACTTTGTTTAAAGACCTGCGTGTCGCAAAAGACGCTTATGGATAAAGTTTTGATGGGACTGAAGCTACTGCGGAATTGATGCAAAATTAAAAGGAGCATCTCATTTGGGAAAAAGCATTACCAAAAGTAACGACATGGCAATGGTTTCAGCCCCTTAAAAAAGCTAACGCGCAAAATTGGGATGCTCCAAAATTCAACTTATCTCTGGGTAGATGTCAAACCTTATGTTTTTTCCCTAACAGTCTCCCTTATCCCTCGCCTAAACAATGGGAACTATTAGTTTAGTTTTTTGAGGGATTAAAATTGGTGTTTAGCTATTTGTGATCAGGAAAGATGAGTAAAAAACGCTTAAAAGTTTTGTTGATTATGGAACTATGCAATCCTGATTCCAGTTCTGTTCTTTTAATTGGGTTTAAGTTCTTTCAATCTATTCATGGATTAGTAGATGTGACTCTAGTTACTAGAGATTATAATCGGGAAGCTTTAGAAAAGCATGGATACAAAAATCAAGTTGTTTATATATCAAAAAGTAATTCAAAATTACAAGATTTTATACAAGACTTCAGAAAAATAATTGTACCAAAAATTAAAAATGATGTGATACAAAGACCTCTAGGTCTTGCTCTACGTTATCCTGAATATGAATATTTTAACAACCAAGTTTATCAACAATTTAAACAGTCAGTTATTCGGGGAGATTATGATATTGTTCATGCCATGACTAATACACATACCAGGTATCCTGTCAAAATAGTCAAAGCCTGCAAGCATACACCTTTTATTTTAGGACCCGTCAATGGAGGTGTGCCATTCCCAGAATGGTTTGAGGAAATAACTATAAAAAAATATTTAAACTTAAGCGTTTTGCCCGATCTAGCCAAATTTATCATTCCTGGCTATCTCGAAACGTACAAGCAAGCTAAAAAAATATTAGTCGGTTCAAGCTATACCTTAAATAAAATACAATCTTTTTTTAATTTCCCAGATAATAAAATGTGTTTGCTTTCAGAAAACGGAGTATCTAGCCGTTTCTTTGCTGAGCAAGCAAAAATAAGAAAAGACAGGAAAATCAATTTATTATTTGTGGGAAGGTTAGTGGCTTTCAAGTGTCCTGATATTCTTATTGAGGCGGTTAGTCGATTGAATGAAACCATTAAAAATAACATTCAATTAACCATTGTGGGGGATGGACAAGAACGAAGCCAGTTAGAACAAATGGTACAGACTCGCAATTTAGACGATATTATCAATTTTGTCGGTAAAATTCCCCAAGCAGAAACCCTAGAGTATTATCGTAAAGCTGATATTTTTTCCTTTCCTTCTATCCGAGAATCTGGTGGAGCCGTAGTCTTAGAAGCAATGGCTTGTGGACTTCCCTGTATTGTTGCCAATACGGGGGGTGTTGTTGACTATATGACAGAAGAAACCGGGTTTAAAATTGAACCGATTTCTAGAGAATATCTGACACAAGAATTAACAAATAAAATAGAAATTTTGGTTAAAAATGAACAGTTACGTGAAAAGATGTCAGCCAAAGCGATTGAAAGAGCCAGAGAATTTGAATGGGGACACAAGGCACAAAAAATAGTTAAAATTTATGAAGAGGTACTTGCCTAAATGCGACTCATATCACATCCGGTTAAACAACCTCACTAAAAATGGCTGAAATACTCATTATGACGTGATTGCATTTGTGTGCAATCAACAGGATTCGATATCATTCACCATTCTCAGATTGCCAATATCAAGGTTAAGAACTACGTTAAACAGCCATAAGCAATTTTGTGATGAGATCGGAGAATTTGAGAGCCATTTTTTTATAGCTTGAATAATTGATTTATTTAAAATTAGTAACTTTTTCATTTGGTATAAACACTATGTCTTCATAAACTTGTTGAATATCTTCAAAATTGTCAAATTGAATAAAGTCTTTTTCCAGAGGACTCCACTTCAACGAAATATAATCCCATGATTGAAATATCTCAAATATATTTTCTGGTTTTTGCTGCATTTTTTTGAGTTTAAATTTGTTGATTTCACAACAAACAATCGGACGAACTTCATTAAAAAATTTTGAACCCCCTTTCAGCACTAAGGGTTCAGAACCTTCAACGTCTATCTTACAAAAACCTACAGTTGGAAAACCTTGTGATTCCCAAATATTATCTAAGCGCTTAATTTCAATATCTTCAGATTGATCGTTAGTAGATTCTGGTGCAAGAGCCGCTCTACCTGGATCAGTGGGAAGATATATTTTACAAGTAATCTCTTGTTCTCCTAAACCTACGGGAACTATTTCAATAGAATTAGGGCAATCTGAAATCTTAATATTTTCTTTCAATAGCTCAATATTTTTTGAGAGGGGTTCAAATGCATAGACTTGACCTTGTTCCCCTACTAATTCTGAAAGCCTGAGGCTCCAAACTCCTATATTAGCTCCAATATCATAGCAAACCATTCTGGGGGAACAATATTTATCAATTGCCTTAAACACAACAGGTTCATACTGTTCTCTAAAAATAAATATTAAGCCATGGATGCCGCGTCTTTTACCTGGAACTAACCGCATTTTTTTATGGCTATGAATTTTGATGACTGGTGAGTAACGTAATATTTTGTAAACTTCCCACAACCCTAAACGAAAAATAACTTGATGAGGTCGCCTATGTGTTTCCGGATGTTCTAGTAAAAACTTTATACTAATATTAAGCTTTTTGAAAAACCTTTTCAAAGACATATCATTTTTTCATACTATAATCAATATGGCTAATTATACTATATTTTATGGATTAAATAATTAAGAAAAAATTAAAGATTAAAACATTTTAAATTGGAGTAAATTTACTAGCTTGAATCCCAACTCCAGTTCAGATTAATTAATCATACATTGCTAATAGCTGAACAGTTCAGTTTGATTTGAGCGTGCGTGTATACATTATCTAAACTCTAGTTAGACCAAGCTGAGAAATCCTGGGCAAAGTCGGACAGAGACAATAACTGAATTCTCGGATGATTGCGGACTTCGTTGCGATGCGCTGCTGTGTTATAGCCCCAATCTGCTAAATAGAGTCTCACCTGAGCTAAGTCTGATTGCTGTTCCACTGATAGTAAGGTATTTAACCGATCTTCTACAAACCAGAGACTTGCCGATTCATCTGTAAAGTCTTGTATCAGTTGTCGTAAAGTTTGGTATTTGGGACGTTTAATTTCTTTGCCGATAATTCTATCCTCTGATAGTTCGATACCTTGTTGTTGTAATAACTGTTTGGCAAATCGCCCTTCTTTTGTAGTTACAATAAAAACCTGCGTTGGCGTTTCTAATATTTGCTGTAAGCGCTCAATCACCCCAGGATAAAAGCGGTGCAGTGCTAACCAGCTATCTAAATCAGTAGTAATCCATTCATCGCGAATTTTATCTAACTGTTGACCCAAGTTTTGTGGTTGCAAGTTTTCGGAATCAACACATTGCTGCAAAACAGTTGACCAATCGTGCAAAATTTGGGATTCGGAAACGCCTAAAAGTAAAACTCTCACTAAAACAGGCATTTCCCACCCCGTTTCAATCACAGGGCGCAAGCGGTAAAATTTATCAGCTAAGTCTGGTGGGGGTGTTGTATTTTCAGGTTGCCAAATTTTGCAGTAGGTACGCCAAGCCGTTTGGAAATATTCCAGAAGTCCATCACAGATAACGCCATCAAAGTCGAGGGCGAGAATAGTGGGCGCATCAGTTGACATAAAGCTATTTGAATGATGAATAATGATCTGGCTGATTTAAGGGCTGGTGGGCATTGCCCACCCTACGGGATATCAAGGGTGTTGGTGCTATAACAGGGCAAATTTTCAGTGCCATTGATCTTAATTGGCAATAACCTTATTGCGCTTGGGATCGCCAAGTTGGGAACGGGATTGAGCGATTTTCGGGTTGAGACTGGGTTGATTGCCCCATTTTTGGGTAAGATTATCCAACAGTTGATCTTGCTGTTGGCGAAATTCCCAAACATTATTGCCACCATTAATAATCGCAAACCAAACCCGATCGCGATCGCGCGTTGGCATCACCCCCGCTAAAGCACTCACCTGGCGTAGGGTTCCGGTTTTCATCGCGGTTCCCTCTGGCAGGTTGCGAGCATAGATTGTCCCGTTTTTATCCCGCCCAGCTAGGGGGAATATATCAATAACACCTAAGTTATGAGGTATTAATATTTTTTCCAGGGCGATTAGCATAGCTGTAGCCGCACGGGGAGAGATTTGGTTTTCTGTTCCTAACCCTGATCCATTGATTAGTTGAATTTCCCCTTGAGGTACATTAGCTAACTTAGCGGCTTCTTTGGCAACTACCTCAGCCCCACCCACAGCATCGGCTAAAATCTGAGCCATGCCATTGTTACTATAGATGTTCATTTCTCTGAGGATTTCCGTCAAGGGTAGGGATTGGTGACGTAATAATATTCTACTGTTGTCAGGCGGAATTTTCACCGTTTTGATTTGACCGCTAATCACCAGCTCAGGCTTCGGTGTTCCGGGAGACATTCTGCCATGGTGAGTAATAATAGAACGAGACCAGGTTTTGGCATTCAATCCTGTTTTCAGCAACTCACCCGATCGCGTCGGATCTTCTTCGTAGTTCATAGAAAAATTGCCAGCAATGACTAAATTGCCATTGACGCGGCGAATACCAAGCTGATTGAGACTATTAGCGAGTGCGATCGCTTCTTCCCAAACAAACAACGGATCACCACTGCCTCTAATTACCAAATCTCCCTCTAATACGCCATCACGGATATCACCTGTGACGCCCACTTGCGTCTCAAATTTATGATCAGGTTTCCATTGACTTAACGTCACCAATGTGGTAGCAATTTTAGTCAATGAAGCAGCAGGGAGGGGAACTTTACCCTGATGTTCTGCCATAACATTCAGCCCTGATTGTATCCAGATTCCTTGATTGTCTGCGAGTGAACCCTGGTTTTTTAGGTCTTGGAGATATTGATTAAGCGTCGCTTCAGCGCTAGGGTCAGGCTTGGGCAGAGTAAACAAGGAGGTTTCTTGCCATGGCAAGGGTTGGACAGTCTCCACCTTATCCAAATCCAACGTAGCAGCCTGCATCCCCACAATCTTGACCAATAACGCGGCTATCGAAGAAGCAATCAATCCAGCACCAATTCGTTGTAACATTCCGTTTCTCCTCCACGGTGCTTTATTGTACGAAGTGGATGGCACCGATGAAAAGGTTTCTTCAGAGGTTTTTCTGAGAGATCAGCACTTTTAAGTGCCTTGTAGGGTGTAGAATGTGGGGCTTCTCGCCAAATAAGCTAAAACAGGATTACTCAATCAACGTTCTAGAGGTGAGGGCTTCTGTTAAAATTTTTAAGGTTTCTATCTCTTTGAGCAATGGCATCTCGCGAACGGATCGCAATCGACGCGATGGGAGGGGATCACGCTCCCTCAGAAATTGTGGCTGGAGCTATCCGAGCCCAAGCAGAGTTGGGCGTAGAGGTTATATTGGTTGGCGATACTCAGGCTATTGAAGCGTCCCTGAAAGAACACAAAAGTCCCTGCCAGCTAGAAATAGCCCAGGCGGAAGACGTAGTTGCCATGGAAGAGGAACCCTTGGTGGCGATAAAACGCAAACCCAAGGCGTCAATCAACGTGGCGATGGATTTAGTCAAAACTAAGCAGGCACAAGCCGTGGTGTCGGCGGGGCATTCTGGCGCAGCTATGGCAGCAGCATTACTGCGTTTGGGACGGCTCAAGGGCATCGATCGCCCAGCGATTGGCGCCATGTTCCCCACCCTCATAGCTGGAAAGCCAGTGATTATACTAGATGTGGGTGCAAATGTAGATTGTCGTCCCAAATATCTGGAGCAATTTGCGGTGATGGGCACGGTATACAGCCAGTATGTGCTGGGAATACCAGAACCAAAAGTCGGGTTGCTCAATATCGGGGAAGAAGACTGTAAGGGGAATGATTTAGCAATTCGGACTCATCAACTGCTACAGGACAATCCCAGAGTTGCCTTTCTGGGTAATGCTGAAGGGAGAGATGTACTCTCAGGTCAGTTCGATGTGATTGTCTGTGATGGCTTTGTCGGCAACATCTTACTCAAGTTTGCCGAAGCCGTGGGAGAAATCGTATTGCAAATTTTGCGGGAGGAATTGCCCCAAGGCTTACATGGTCAACTGGGGACGGCGATTCTCAAGCCGAATCTGAAGCGGATTAAGCAGCGTATCGATCATGCCGAACATGGTGGTGGGTTGCTATTGGGAGTGGATGGAGTCTGTATTATTAGCCATGGCAGTTCTCAAGCACCGTCTATTTTTAATGCGATTCGCTTGGCAAAAGAAGCGATTGATAATCAGGTGCTGGAGCGAATTCAGTCTACTGAGATCAAACCGGCGAAACAATCGGCAAACCGGAGTGGGGGGAGTGAACCGTTAGAGGTGACCAATGAGCCATCAGAGGAGGCGACAGGTTAGCTTGATGCGATCGCGATGAGAATGCAAGCAGACGCGATAGTGGGGCGGGAAGTGAATTGGCGGTTTCTTTGATGGAGAATCATTTTGAATCAACTAGGCACAGGGATTGCGATTACCGGGAGTGGTTCGGCGACACCCGATGTTATTTTGGATAACCATCAACTCAGCCAGATAGTTGAGACATCAGATGAGTGGATTGCCACGCGCACAGGAATTCGTCAACGGTGTCTAGCTGACGCTCAAGCCAGTTTGAGTGGGTTAGCAGCCCAAGCGGCAAAGCGGGCGATCGCGATGGCGGGAATTGAGCCTGAAGCGTTACAGCTAATTATTCTGGCAACGTCTACACCTGATGATCTATTTGGTACGGCGAGTCAAGTTCAGGTGTTACTCGGCGCCTCTAATGCTGTTGCGTTTGACCTCACGGCGGCTTGTTCTGGCTTCGTGTTTGGTTTAGTAACGGCTGCTCAATTTATTCGGACTGGCGTTTATCAGAATATTTTATTAATTGGCGCAGATATGTTGTCGCGCTGGCTGGATTGGTCCGATCGCGGCACCTGTGTATTATTTGGTGATGGCGCGGGGGCTGTGGTGTTACAGGCAAATGAGCGCGATCGCTTGTTGGGATTCCAGATTCGCAGTGATGGCACTCAGAATAAATGCTTACAGTTAGCTTACAAACCACAAAGCCATCAACTTGTCAAGGACATCGAGGTCGGTCAAGGAAATTTTGCGTCGATTACCATGAACGGCAAAGAAGTCTATCGATTTGCCGTACAAAAAGTGCCAGAAGTGATTGAGAAAGCGCTATTTCAGGCGAATCTTACCCCAGAGGATGTAGACTGGCTGCTATTGCACCAAGCCAATCAACGGATTCTTGATGCAGTTGCTCAACGGTTGAAGATTCCCAGCCATAAGGTTTTGAGTAATCTGAGTCAGTATGGGAATACATCCGCCGCGTCGATTCCCTTAATGCTCGATGAAGCCGTGCGATCGCAAAAAATTCAACCCGGTGATATTATTGCCAGTTCCGGTTTTGGTGCAGGATTAACCTGGGGGGCGGCTATTTTTCAATGGGGATGATAAAAGTAACGAAATACCTCATAGTCAGAGTTTGTCATTCTGAACGGAGCGATAGCGGAGTGAAGAATCTCAGCAGATGCTTCGCTGAGAACTACATGAACTCATGACAAAAGTACCGTAGGGTGGGCATTGCCCACCAGCCTTAAGTCAGAGCCATTCAACTTAAGCTAAAAAGGAAGCTGGGGAAGTTACTGGAAGAATTGCCAAGGGTTGTAACTTAAGCTTACACCGATGAAGAGGCTTCTACGTCTTCAGAAGTGAAACCAGGATGAGTTTTATTATCTTGCTCTTTAGTTTTAGTCAGACTAAATTCTTGTTCCCAACGATGTAACACATTTTTATTATAAGTGGCTCTTGAAATTCCAAAATGATACGTTTGTGGTAACTCTCCTACACTCTCTCCCTTTGGCAGAATACTCTTATCAACCAATAGTTGATCAAGTTGCACCTTCCCAGCTTCAGTTTCATCCAGACTACCCCAGAGATGCAGCTTGCCATTTAAAGCGAGATGTACCCTAATTCCTCGCTTTTGAGCATTTTGTGCAGCATCTGCTACGACAGAAAATAGATCAGATAACTCAGATGAGTTAGTGACTAAACCTAAGATGACTACTTGGGACCGTGGCAATAACAAACTGAGTTTAATTAGCTGTTCAATTGTTTGAGGACAAGAAAAGACATCTGCGGCTAAGTATTGTACGAGGTAATCTCGATAAGGCTGACTAGGAATACCACATTGTAATGCCACTTCTAAGTCGAAAGCACTACCAGACTCCACCAGACAAATATTGCTTTTGTTTAAGCCACTTGGGTATAATTTTTGACAGATTAAACCTATGTGAGAAACTGTTCCATCACGCAAGAGGAGAAAGTCAGAGCGAGAGCTTTGAATATGCCTTTGAACTTCTGGAGAAGAAATAGGGCGTAGTAAACCTGTTGATTGTTTTAAAACTTGCGACACGTATGATGGAATTCCTTCTCTTGGAACCAGAATATAATCAGGATTTATCGACTTGAGAGCAAACCTCAGAGTATCAGCTTCTTCCTCATTCTCAGGTACGGGAAAGATAGTATTTGCTGCACCACCCCAGACGTGAGTGTAGAGAGTCACTGCATCCATTAACTCATCTCGATTCCGAATCAAATAAACCAGGCGTAGGGGGCGTGATTTTAGCTTAAGAGTAACTTCTCGTTCATGCAGTGACATAATTTAACTGTGGTTGGTTGTTTCAAGGTAATCCATTAATCAGCTAGGGAACAAGAGTGACGGAAGCTGATGATTGATTGCTCTTTATCCGTTGTAACCTAGATATTGCTGCACTGGCACTTTAGTGCCAACTACGAACGGTGCGATCGCGACTATCCCAATTCTCCTCAGAGGATGACAACACAGCCAGAGTTAAATTTCGGGTAATCTGAATAAAGGACAATTACACGTTCCATCAACTGCTGTGAGTGAAAAACGAATTCTCCTCTGGTATCGCAATGACTTGCGCCTACATGATCACGAACCCCTACACCAGGCGCTTCAGACAAAGGCGCAAATCGTTCCCCTCTACTGCTTTGACGATCGCCACTTTAACACCACATCCTTTGGATTCCCCAAAACGGGGGCATTCCGCGCCCAATTCCTACTGGAAAGTGTAACCGATTTGCGAGAGAGTTTGCGATCGCACGGGAGTGATTTGCTGGTGCGTCGGGGTTTACCAGAGACGGTGATTCCCGCTTTGGCAAAACAACTCGGTATTACTGCGGTTTACTTTCACCAAGAAGTTACCGCCGAAGAAGTGGCGGTAGAATCTGCACTAAAAAAAGCGTTATCTGAGATTGACATAACTGTACAAACGTTCTGGAGAAGTACCCTCTACCATCCCGACGACTTACCATTCAGTCTCTCAAAAATTCCCGAACTTTTTACCAACTTTCGCAAGCAGGTGGAGAAAAAATCCACAATTTATTCCCCCTTTCCCACTCCCAAACATTTACCATCTCTCCCCTCTGTAGATGTTGGAAAATTACCCCAAATTGCTGATTTTGGACTAGAATCCCCTATATTTGACAAACGGGCAGTATTACAATTCAAAGGTGGAGAAACCGCCGGATTAGCCAGACTCAAAGACTATTTCTGGAAAAAAGACTGTCTCAAAGTTTACAAACAAACCCGCAATGGCATGTTGGGGGCAGATTACTCCTCTAAATTTTCTCCCTGGCTAGCATTGGGGTGTTTATCGCCGCGTTTTATTTATGAACAGGTTCAGCACTATGAACAGGAACGAGTCAAAAATGATTCAACCTACTGGTTAGTATTTGAGTTAATTTGGCGAGACTTTTTCCGATTTATTTGTGCTAAACATGGGAACCGAATCTTTCGCCAATCTGGGTTACAAGGTGTACCCATTCCCTGGAAAGAAGACTGGGATCGCTTTACCCTTTGGCAGCAAGGAAAGACAGGCTTTCCCTTAGTTGATGCCAATATGCGGGAACTTTCAGCAACTGGATTTATGTCCAATCGGGGAAGACAAAATGTTGCCAGTTTTCTCACCAAAAACTTAGGAATCAACTGGCAAATCGGTGCTGAATGGTTTGAATCGGTGCTGATTGACTACGATGTTTGTAGCAATTGGGGCAACTGGAATTATACAGCGGGAGTGGGTAATGATGCTCGTGGGTTTCGTTATTTCAATATTCAAAAACAGTCGAAAGATTATGACCCCCAAGGTTACTATGTCAAACATTGGCTACCCGAACTCGATTCCTTAACCGCCGCTAAAGTACACCAACCTTGGACATTAACCTCAGCCGAGCAAAAACAGTTTGGAGTAAGAATTGGCGTAGATTATCCTAATCCAGTTGTGGACTTAATGCAGTCGGTTAAAGCAAACGAGAAAGTTTACAACGCCGCATTGAGCCGTTGATAACATTGCCGATTGGAGAGACTGCTGATCAACATTGTAGTGGCGTGGCACGGCTAAAATTGTAGGATGGATTGGGTTTGTAGTCTCAAAACCGACGAAATCGGGGCGGGTTTAGTTTGGTTAGTGGTTTGAGCCAGAGCGTTATCGGTAAAACCCGCCCCTACACAATCCAAACTATCGGTCATAATTCGTTAGCCTAGAAGAAGGTCAGTTGTTGTCAATGTGAATCAGAGGATTAAGTATCCTGAGTGCAAATTCTTCTAGGATATATCAGGAGTGATGTAGCGGAGAACTAGATGGCTAATATTAAATTTGTCAAGGAAGACCAGGAAGTCATTGCAGCAGATGGGGCAAACTTACGTGAGAAAGCCCTGCAAAACAAGATTGACCTGTATACCTTCAAAGGGAAGTTGATGAACTGTGGAGGCTATGGTCAATGTGGTACCTGCATTGTTGAGGTTGTCGAAGGAATGGAAAATCTCTCACCTCGAACTGAGGTAGAACAGCGTAAACTAAAGAAAAAACCGGAGAGTTACCGATTAGCCTGCCAAGTCTTGGTCAATGGACCAGTCAGCGTGAAAACTAAGCCCTGAAGCTGCGGGAAGCAATGTTCTAGACGTTCCATGGCACTATGGCGAGCAGGGGGAGACTGTAGCTGATTAGTATTTGGAGTCAAGCTGCACGATTGGCAGAAGCCAATGATATTCTAAGAAGAGCGGTTCAAAACCAATTGTAGAGGCACTAGTTCAATGCAAGTTAATGATTTAGGGTTCGTTGCCAGTCTTTTGTTTGTGCTGGTTCCCACCGTTTTTTTGTTGATTCTGTATATCCAGACAGCTAGCCGAGAAAGTAATAAAAATCCTTAGCCTTAGCTGTCTACCTTCCGCCCATGAAATCCCCGACTTCTTCAAGAAGTCGGGGAGCTGACACTCAATCTGCTGTGCGGGCTAACAACAGGGGACAATTCCCATACACCCGCACATAGTCCGACAGTGACTAGTGAGTAGGGTGGGCATTGCCCACCAACCTTACGGAGCGTGCCATTTTACTCAATCCGGTGTGCGGGCTAATAGCACAGGACAATTCGCATACACTCGTACATAGTCCGACAGGGAAGTCCCTAGCAATCGGTCTAAATCAGGGAGAGACATAGCGATAGTGGGACGGCGTTCAGGAGAACCCAAGATCAATAAATCCACATTCATTTCATCGGCTAAGCGGCAAATCTCTCGTCCCGCCTGACCTTGACTATTGATACATTTATAGGCAACGCCTTGCTTTTTCGCTTCCGCTGCAGCCGATGCCAAAACGGGATCGGTTTCAGGAGTGGTTATCGGTTCACCCGATGGCGTTTTTTGGTCGGGGTTGACGTGAACCAAATACAGTTGACCGCCTTTGACATCCCGAATCAAAGATAGCGCCAAATCTAAGCTTTGCTTAGCACTCTCCGATTTATTCATCGCCACCATGACTCGCTTAATCCGTTTGACGTAGATCTCGTCTTTCACCAATAACATGGGACGGGAGGACAATTGGAAAACATATTGGCTGACAGAGTTTTCCAGGATAGATTCCAGCCGTTTGAGTCCTCTGGAACCCATAATGATCAGGTCAGATTGCTCTTCCTGCGCCACTTGTAGCACTACGTCTTTGGGATCTCCCTGTTTGAGCCGGGGCGTGATTTTGTTGGGATCGATTTTGAGAGACTTAACCGCGTCTGCCAAAATCTTACCGCCCTCTTCCAGTTTGGCTGACATGGCTTCAGCACTAACTTGGGGTGTGACTACATGGAGAACCGTAACCGATGCTTGTTGCATGATCGGGATTTCGGTCAACATATTAAACATTTCTTCACATAATCCCCGACCGGCAACAGCAAGCAAAATTTTTTCAATCATGGTTTGAATCGTTTTAAGTGGTTAAGATGAGACTTTCGCCATTCCAGGAGAGCCGGAGCCATATTGGGATAAATTCCGCAAGCCCCGGAAGTAGTAGTTGTTTCCCTGACAAGGCATCAGTCCTCAGGTTATCTGATTTGCTCCTTCTAAAAATAAGGATACTGGGGATCGGGATTTCAAAATTTGACAATTTGTCAACGACTGGGGGGTGCAGGGTTGTAGGGGCAATACTGTTCGGTTAATAGGAGCAGGGGGAGAATAAATGAAATTAGAGCTTATCCGAGCAGTATTGGTTGTAGGGGCGGGTTTTACCCATAACGTTCTGAAGACAACCCTTAACTTATGTAAACCCGCCCTTTCTTAGGCGTGCAGGGGATTCCAGACGTAGTAGGCTAGGTTTCTACACATTGCTCACATTCGTTAAGGTAGAACAGTCTATAGATAGATAAAAAAATCTCTATGAACCTTTCAAGACTCTGGCAGGTAATCATTACAGTGGCTTTAGTGCTAGGACTCTATATGCCCCCAGTGACGGCGGCTGAAACCCTCTCCACTGGAACTGATACGTTTAATGCTTTGGTACAAAACTGCCTGGAACTCCAAGGTGAGACATCTCTCAATGCTTGTGATCAAGCCATTGAACTGCATCCGGATGACGTGATTCCTTGGTATGGGCGTTCTCGCGTATTATCGACTTTAGGACAACAAGAAGAAGCTAATCAGTCTTATGCCCGGGTGCGGGTGATTCAAGCGTACTATAGTACGATCGCGCAACTGCTTGCCCAACGGGAACAGATTGAGTCGTTGATGCAAAATGAGGAGCAATTCTCTCAACTCGAAACCGCGATTAACAGTGAGGATGTGGAGCAAGGGCAGTTAGAACAACTGCAACAGCTTAAACAACAGATTCTCACACTCCGGGACAATCCTAGCCTTCTTGATCAAGAAATAGCGGATGCGATGCTTCAGGTACGCGATCGCTTGGCTGATATTATTGAGCAAATTTCTGCGACTGCATCATAACTGGGTGCAAGCTTTGCGGAATTTATGGGCGCAAGCCTTGCGGAATTTATGGGCGCAAGCTTTGCGGAATTTATGGGCGCAAGCCTTGCGGAATTTATGGGCGCAAGCCTTGCGGAATTTATGGGCGCAAGCCTTGCGGAATTTATGGGCGCAAGCCTTGCGGAATTTATGGGCGCAAGCCTTGCGCCCCTACAGGATCAAATACAAAAACGGACGACAAAATGGAGAGTTCGGCGACTTGTTGTTTGAACTCGCCAAGAGCAACCGGATTATTCATCTTTATATTCAACTTGAGATAGATGAAGTTACTTTCAGTTTGTAGAAAATTAGGAGTTGTATAGAAGTATTAAAGGATAAAGTAGATCTAATGAAATATCCGAAAAAGACTTGGCAACTCCTAGGATTTACGACAATCTATTCACTGGCACTGACCATTTTCCCCAAGGTTGCCAGTGCGAATCAACCGCCATCTGTACAGCGTTCTGATGACTATCAGGTTGCCCAAATGACTGATTGCCGAGAGGTGGATGTTAATACAAGGCTGAATATACGACGACAGCCGTATGGGCAAGTTATTGGGACTTTGGAAGATGAACAAACCGTTAATATTATCGGTGAACCTGAAAATGGATGGGTGCAGATTGACGCCCCTGAGGATGGTTATATTGCGGCGAGATATTTAACCTATTGTACGGGTGCAGTACCCCCATCCCAACCTGTTACCCAAACAACGCCGACTACCTCAGGAAGTGGGCAGGTTTCCACTGTACCCGGTAGCAACTGCCGTCAGGTGGTTTCGCCAAATCTATCGGTGCGATCGGAACCGAATGGCGAAGTGATTGGTACATTGGATGAAAATCAGACGGTTTATATTGCCAACGAAGGGTACGATGGCTGGGTGCCCATTGAAAGACCCATAGATGGCTATGTGAATTCGGCAAGTCTAGGCTACTGTTATCAGTAACCCTTTTAAGCTAAGTAGCAGGTTTTGTACTGTGAGTCAACCCTCTCAACAGCGGGACTTTCTCGCCAATACTCAACTCTGGCGAGGTTTGCCGGATGAGCAGTTAGACGCGATCGCGACCATTGCGATCGCTAAATCCTACCATAAAGGTGAGGTTATTTTTGTCGAAGGGGAGGAGGGTAACGGATTCTTTGTGGTGAAATCCGGTAGAGTGAAAGTATTTAAGCTATCGGCAGAAGGGAAAGAACAGATATTAGAATTTTTTGGGGCAGGAGAACATTTTGCCGAAGTACCCGCCTTTGATGGTGAATGCTTTCCTGCATCGGCTACGGCTTTAGAGAAAACAGAATTATTATTTTTTGAGCGCACCACTTTTTTAGCCTTGCTGGCTCAACAGCCAAAGATAGCGATTAATATGTTAGCCATTTTTGCGCGACATTTGCGACGCTTTGCCCGATTAATTGAAGATTTATCGTTAAAGGAAGTTCCGGGACGATTGGCGGCTTATTTGCTCTATTTAAGCGAACGTTCTGAGCATTTAGAGCAAGTAGAATTAGATATTACCAAGACTCAACTAGCATCCTTATTAGGCACAATTCCTGAAACCTTATCACGGGTGTTTGCCAAGTTGAGCCAGGAAGAATTAATTTCGATAAATGGATCGAGGATTCGGTTATTAAATCCAGAAGGGTTACGAATTTTATCTGACAGATAACTACTAATTTGATGAATCAAATTAGGCTTGTAGTAAGGGCTTTAGCCCTATATTCTGTTGGGTCTCGTTCCTCAACCCAACCTACAACCTCTCTTGTCTCCCCTGTAGACTAAGAAGCATTTAAAACTCAAAACTGCCCCTCCTTCCTACTCTAAACCGCCGTTTCCTGGAGCATCTTCCCATAATAGCGATGATAATAATCATAAGAACTCGTGGTATAGTTCTTCACCCCATTCGCCACCATTCCCAATACTCGGGCATGAGAGGTTTTCAATCCAGATAATACCTGCGTCAATACCGTCCGATCTGTTCTCCCCAATCCCACAACCATAACAATTCCATCAGTATGGGCTGCCAATAACCGCGCATCAGCTAAACCTAACATCGGTGGTGTATCAAAAATAACTAAATCAAACATTTCTTGAAACGACTCAACTAAATGCTGCATCTTCTGAGAACAGAGGAGTCGAGTTGGATCAGGTGGAATTTGTCCAGCAGTTAACACAAACAGATTATCCTCCAACGGCGATGGCTGAATCACATCTTTTACATTAATGTCACTGGAAATAACATGACTTAATCCCCACACATTGGGTAAATCCGTCATCAGATGCACCTGGGGACGCCGCAAATCCGCATCCACTAATAATACCCGTTTTCCCATCGCAGCGGCGGCTTGTGCCATAAATGTCGCTGTTGTGGATTTGCCATCAGCCGGAACCGCTGAACTAATCACCACCGAACGAATCGGCACATCGGGACTAATAAACTGAAGATTAGCTTGAAGCGAACGAAATGCCTCTAAAAATGGAGAAGCGTGATAACGATAAGCGGGTTTATTCAGAGGAGATACCAATCGCGGAGTTCCCGCTTTCTCGGCTGTTTTAGCAAGTTTACTCTGTTTCTTCAGAGGCTTGTGAAAAGGAATCGTTCCCAAAACTGCTAACTTAGTCCCTTCCTTCAACTCCTCAGCCGAGTGAAACACCTTATCTAACTTTTCGGCTAAAAACCCCGCCCCAGCACCTGCCAATAATCCCGCCACTGCCCCTAAGGCTAAACCACGGGGTACATTAGGAGAAATTGGCATTTGGGGTTGTTGGGGTGCGGCAATAAGTTGCCAAGGTAATGTCTTTTGTGCGGCTTCAATTTGTAGCGTCTCCCGCACCGCCAGAAAGCGATTTAAACTCTCGGTGGCGACTTTCAACTCCCGTTGTAAATCCGTGTACTGGCGGGCAATTACCGCCAAACTCTTAAGCTGCTGACTCATCAACTGTTCAGCTGTCGCGATCGCACCAGAGCGCACTTCTAACATATTAATTTGGTTTGTCGTCTCTACAAGTTGCTGAGTCAGTGTCGAACGCAGGGAACTCGGTGAGGCTAGGGATTCCGGATTTTCGGGTACGGCGGTGGCGTTAGAGCCCAAAACCGTCCTCGCTTCCTGACTCAGCAGGGGAAGTAAATTTTGTTGCTTGGACCGCAGCGCCTGAATCGTTGGACTCTGTTCGGTAAACCGCGCCGACTCGCTAGCAATTTGACTTTCAATCTCCGTCAACTGATTTAACAACTGCTGATAACGGGGGGCTTCTGAGAGGGCGGAAGCCGCGAGCGCCTGTTCTGGGGATAGCCCTAATTCCCCTAACTGACTTTGAAGTTGCACCGACAGAGTACGGGCTTCATCCAGTTGAGTTTGGGTGTCTTGACGTGCTTGGACAATGGCGCTAACTCGATTGGTCAATACTTGACCCTGACTATCGGGATCAACTAAATTATAATCTTGGCGAAATCGCTGTAGCTTTTGCTGGAGACTATCCACCCGCTCCCGGAGTTTTGGCAGTTGCTCTTCCACAAACTCAATCCCCTGTCGGGTACTCGTCTGCTGTTCAGAGAACGAGTAGTTCATGTAGCCTTGAGCAACTTGCTCTAGAATAAATTTAATTTTTTCCGGATTAGAATCTTGGTAACGGACTTCTAAAATTTTAGTTTGTTGCAGCCGATAAATCGCCAGTTTGCTGCGAAGCGTATTATAGTCAATCTCTGGATAGCGAGACTGAATTTGCTCGACAATCGGAGTCATCACCTGAGGACTCCACAGAACTTGAATCTGGGTTTCGTAGTCTAAACTGTTGGCTTGACCCCCACCCGGTGGATTCAGGGATTCACTAATCTGCTCTAAGTGATCTTCACCGGAAACTGACCCCACTAATAACTGAAATTTGCCTTCGTAGTTGGGCGTCTGCTGCAAGACTTTGGTGACAATTGCCGAAGTGACGGTGATTGCTACTCCAGCGATAACCAAAGCTCGCCGCCGCGCTACGGTTAGAATCTGACGCAAGTCCAGCTTGTCATCCTCTGTCTCAGCAAACCCATGCAGGGGCACAGGAGGCAATTGTGATAGTCGTTGTCCATTACGCTGGGGTAGTAATGACTGATACTCTCCATTTGAATCCATAATTGAGTTAAACATTGGCGTTTATAAGACAGACCAACCTCCCGGAGGATGTTCGGATACACAAACCCAAACTGATCTCTTGATGAATATCATTAACTCGGTGTCGTAGATGCAAAAATTATTAGCCAGAGAAAATTTTAGGTAGCTTCTGTCAAACTTTACTTGCTCTCAAGAGGAATAGTTTTTTCTCTCCCCTTACCGTTACCCTTGGGGCGTGCCGAATCGTCAGATACTGTAAGATACCTAATACACTAATAGCATAATAGTAAATTGATAAGCCTATCAGCAACAAGCTCGCCAAAAAACCTAAGTGGGCTTGCTCAAGACATCGTTGGAAACCTTATCTAATAGGGCTTTGACTAAAAAGTAGTACATAAGATCTAATTTGACTTGCCTAGAGTATATACTCTAGACAGAGATATTATTTTAACTCTGGGGGGTAGACTAATTGGATAGATTATTGAACTATTTAATTCATCTGGAGTTTATACTCTAGACAGGGATATTATTTTAAACTCTGGGGGATAGAGTAGTTTTATAGACCATAAAATTGTTGGCATATAAAGATATTACCCTAAAAGTTTAAAGCATCCAGTTCATTTTAAGATAGAAAATATGAAGGAATTAGATATTTAGTGAACTGTAAAAAGCGAATACCGTTAAAATCCGGATATAAGTCAATGAAGGCGTAAACTGTAGCGTATTATAACTCTCAGTTCAAATTCTCATCAGTAACACAGTAACATGAGCAATAACGAGACTCCCCTATGGCATAGTAAACCCCTGCGGTTATCGATTGTAACTCAGTTTTATCCCCCTGACTACGCCGCAACCGGACAGCTTATAGAAGAACTTGCCGTTGAGTTAGGAAAACAGGGTCTGTTGGTGCGAGTGTTTACTGGACAACCAGGCTATGCATTTCACAGCCAGTCAGCACCAGCGAGGGAGCATTTTCAGCGACTGATGGTTCAGCGATCGCGGGCGACTCGGATTTGGTCGAAGCGTATTCGTGGCAAAGCCCTCAATGGGCTGCTCTTTTGTCTGCGGGCTGGACTTCATTTACTCAAAACCAGTAGTCATGGGGACATACTCCTGTTAACCACCGCTCCTCCTTTTTTACCGATTCTCGGATACTTAGCGAACAAGTTATTTGGACTTCCTTATGTTTGTTTAGTCTATGATTTATATCCAGATGTTGCCGTCGAACTCAACGTTGTCACCCATCGCCACTGGTTAGTTAGAGTATGGAATAAAGTGAACTGTCATATATGGAAACAAGCTCAACAAATTATTGTTTTGAGTCCGTCAATGAAGGATAGAGTCGTTGCTAAATGTCCCCAACTTAAGGATAAAATTACCGTTATTCATAATTGGGCAGATGCCAATTGGATTGTACCAATTGCCAAACAGGATAATTGGTTTTCCCACAGGTTCAATCTAGTTGATCGGTTTACGGTGCTGTATTCGGGGAACATGGGTCGCTGTCATGATATGGAAACCATCTTAGAAACTGCTCAACTGTTACAATACGACCCAATTCTATTTGTTTTTATTGGCAATGGCGCTAAACGTGAAACCTTTGAAGCCAAAATTCGTAAGCTTGGTTTAAAGAATTGCCGCTTTTTACCCTATCAAGATAAACAAAACCTGCCCTATTCTCTCACCTCAGGAGACTTATCTTTGGTCAGCATTAGTCCAGGGATGGAAGGCTTAGTCGCTCCTAGCAAACTTTACGCCGCCTTAGCCGCAGGGCGTCCAGTCGCCGCGATTTGTGAACCGCAGTCTTATTTGCAAGGGATTGTGACTGAGGCTCAATGTGGTGCAGCGTTCCGTAACGGCGATGCGGCGGGTTTGGCAGAATTTATTCGCCGCTTGTCCAAAGATGAACTCTTAGTCAAGCGTATGGGTGAAGCCGGTCGTCGTTATTTACAATCCAATTTCACCCCTGATCTGATTGCACAAGAATACTCAAAGTTATTGCATCAGTCTGTCTTTAAAGGTTGGGAATCATCAGAAGTATCCCTTGAGTATTCAAGCTTTCGGTGGAAATAAATCGGCACTCCCCAACTCAATCAAAGATTTTAGTTGGGGAGTGCTATCACTTTTAGGTTCCAGGGTAACGGTAACAAACCCTACGGCGATCGCTCAAGCCATCACCATACCGCCATCGACATTAAACACTTGCCCGGTAATATAAGCAGCGGCAGGATCAGCGGCTAAAAATCTCACCATGCCAGCAATTTCCTCTGGCTTCCCATAGCGACCTAGGGGAATATACTTAATAATATCCTCAGATTTAATCTCTTTGGTCATATCGGTTTCAATAAATCCGGGTGCCACAGCATTTACGGTAATCCCGCGAGGCGCTAATTCCTTCGCCACGGTTTTGGTAAACCCAATCACTCCCGCCTTGGCTGCACTATAATTAGCCTGACCCGGATTGCCCATTTGTCCAGCAACGGAGGCAATATTAATAATCCGACCTGATTTTTGCTTGAGCATGATTTTACTGGCTGCCCGAGTACAGAAAAAGACACCAGTCAGATTCAGGTCAATTACCGCCTGCCAATCGTCGGGTTTCATCCGCATCAAGAGTGTGTCGCGGGTAATGCCAGCATTATTCACCAGTATGTCTAGGCGACCAAATTTGTCTTTCGTTTCCTTGACAAGAGTCTCGACATCTTCCAGTTTCGAGACATCTGCCTGAAGCGCGATCGCATCTCCTCCGGCTTCTGTAATTGCGGCGACAACTTCATTGGCAGCCCCACTGGAACTGGCATAGTTAACCACTACCTTCGCGCCCTCTGCGGCTAATGCCAATGCCACAGCGCGACCAATTCCCCGCGACGCCCCAGTTATAATCGCCACGCGATCGCTGAGTTGGGCAGATGTCTGTGATGCTTCCATAAAAAATCTCTCTCTCTACTAGCTGAAGTCAGCTTTTAGCATTTTGCACTAGAATCGAGCCAAACAACTAATAACCGTGATGTTTTGTTATGGCAGTAAAAAAACAGTTTGCCAATTTTCAGGAACTCCTCTCTGGATCTGATGTACCCGTTTTGGTCGATTTTTACGCGACCTGGTGTGGTCCATGTCAGATGATGGCACCGATCCTCGAGCAAATTGGTGTCCAGCTCAAGGGTAAGCTAAAAGTGGTCAAAATTGATACAGACAAATACCCCCAGATTGCCTCTGAGCATCATATTGAAGCCTTGCCTACCTTGGTTCTCTTTAAGGGTACCAAACCCGTAGAACGCATTGAGGGACTAGTCTCCGAAAAGCAGCTTATAGAACGACTACAACCCTTACTCTAAGCATAGAGACGTTCCGCCGGAACGTCTCTACCAACGCGGAACTTGGTACCAATTTCAACCTGGATCAAGAACTAGATCCGTCCTCCATACCCTGAAAAGCTTCACGATGCTGTCGTGGATTCTGGGGAATCACTGGGCGGAATCGTGGCTTTATTCTTTTCCTGTTCCCGCTGTTCCCGTTTTTTGCGATCAGCTTTGATGGCATCTTCGAGGACAATCTGAGCTTGAGCCATTTTTTCCAGGTTACTGCGATACAACTCCAAGTCTTTTTGTAATTTCTCTTGGGGAAGATGCAGGGTTTGACCGATTTTCTGGAGAGTTTCCGTAGACTGTTTCGCGTCTTTGACTAACTCCGGATCTGCCTGTTCCAGGAGGGTATACAAGCCAATCGCAAACAGGCGAGAGTATTTAAACTTAGGATTATCTGCGATCGCGGCAACCGTGGTATGAATATCCTCAGCACCCTCTAGGGGCGTTGGCGAACTAAACCAGTTAACCAGTTCTTGCCCCGATAAACGCCCTACTGCCGCTTTCACTTTTTCGGCATCCTGCTGATACTGTTGCGGATTACTGCCTACCGCCTGACACAGCGCGTCAAAAATGGATTCTTTATCCCGTTCCGGTCGATAGCCTTGCATGAAGCGGTTAAAGGAAGCGACTACGCCCAAGGCATAGATTGGATCATACTTAAAATCCCCATTGACCGCCAGCAAATGCATCTCGACCATCAATTCTTCTACCACCCGTCGGTAAATCGAGTTGATTGGGCGGGTGTGATAGTTATAAAAATCTCGTTTCGTATCCGAGACGGTGCGAACGTTACTCACAGAGCAAAATATAAAGGATATTTTTTACCATTGTCTCGCTTGAGGGACTCAATTCCCTAGAACCAGAAGAGATGACTCTCTCCTTTGCCAAGCTACTACTCCACTCCTTTCGGGCGCATCCACTACGATGAACGCTTGGTTTTCACCCTAGGGGGTAGAGTCCCAACCGAGTCATTCCTTCCATCTTACCAGTTATTCCCCTACTCGCGCTTCCTACCGCTCGCCTTCGACACTATTGGGCGAAACTGAAAAGTCAGTATTGTAAACTATAATGTTTTTTGGCTTGACCTAACTCAATTGATGAACCACTCATGCTGCTACTGGGCTAGCTATCTCGTTATTTCAGACTTTTGACCGAAAATTTGGGTTTCAAGCCTCGTCCTGGAAGGACGACTTTTTCTGTGTTACCATGTTGATGTCGAGTTGTTCCACGTCAGATGCTGGTCTTCGAGTTCAAGGCTAAAGGAAAGACAACTCAATACTCAGCGATT
>NZ_JAVJZI010000281.1:0-34415 GCF_040223135.1 Coleofasciculus sp. G3-WIS-01 | reverse complement strand
TCTAAGGCTTGCTGCTTTTGTCCTAATGAGGAGTAGATATAGCCAATATTATTGAGAGATACAGCTTCCTTACCTTGATTACCCGCTTGGCGATAGAGTCTGACGGCTTGTTCAAATTTAGGAATTGCCTGTCGCAATGATTCGGCTGTTCCTTGTTGAAAGAGTTCGTCTGCTTCGCCATATATTTGGTCAGCCGCATCGGAGTTAGCCGTCTGTTGGGCTATCCTCGGCGGTATTAGCTCAACCGTTGTGGCGAAGGCTGGTGTGCCAAAGAGGAGACTGGTTATCCCCGATAGGGAAATGAGTCCAATTAACCCTAAATGTCTGTGTTTCACGATAGAACCTTCAGTAGATGGATATTAACGTTAAAGGTGGAGAAGCAAGCTACGTCATTTGTCAGGGTTTGAGGGCTATTGACATCCTTACTTTTCACGGGATCTGGAAAACCTCTCTCCATCCCCCCTAGCCCCCATCCCCCCTAGCCCCCATCCCCCCTTGCCCCCATCCCCCCTAGCCCCCATCCCCCCTTGCCCTTATCCCCCCTTGCCCTTATCCCCCCTAGCCCCCCTTTGAAAGGGGGGTATAAAGGGGGGTATAAAGGGGGGGTATAAAGGGGGGTATAAAGGGGGCTGGGGGGTTAGGTTTGATGTTGATTTTTCCAGATGGCGTGAAACGTCAGATTGACATCACTTAAAATAGTTCCACCGGAGACGTTCCATTGTCACGTCTGTACGAATCAAAGATGATGATGTAGGACTGATTGCTCCCCCTAACCTCCTCGCGAGTTAAATAAATATAGACAATATTATGAAAATCGCTACCTGGAATGTTAACTCAATTCGCACCCGCCAAGATCATGTCTGTCAGTGGTTAACCGCAAATCCTGTGGATGTGCTGTGTTTGCAGGAAACCAAAGTCGTTGATGAGCAATTTCCGCGATCGCACTTTGAAGACTTAGGTTATCATCTCTATGTGTCGGGGCAAAAATCCTATAACGGGGTGGCACTTTTTAGCCGTAAACCTTTAGAAGCGGTGAGTGTGGGGTTTACGGGAGTGTTGACGCCGGAGGATGTGGGGGAATTGGATGGGCAAAAGCGGGTGATTACAGGTATCCTGGATGGCATTCGGATTATTAATCTCTATGTTCCCAATGGTGCTGAGGTGGGAAGTGAGAAATATACTTATAAATTGCGCTGGTTAAAACTGTTACAGGAGTATGTGCGATCGCTCTTAGATACTCAGTCTCATGAACTCTGTATCTGTGGGGATTTTAACATTGCTCCCGATGATCGAGATATTCATAATCCCCAGAATAAAGAAAAGCATATCATGGCATCGCCAGCAGAACGCCAAGCCTTAGAGGAGGTGTTGGCGCTAGGCTTAGGGGATGCGTTTCGTAAGTTTACTCAAGACGGGGGACATTTTAGCTGGTGGGATTATCGCCATGGTGGGTTTAGCCGTAACCGAGGTTGGCGAATTGACCATCATTATCTGACGCCAAAGTTATATGAGGCGGCAACCAGTTGTAGGATTGATGTAGAACCCAGAACCCTGGAGAAACCGAGCGATCATGCACCTGTTATTGTTGAGTTTGAGAGTTAAGATGAATGGCACTCACTTAAAGCCGGGTTTGTAGTAGGCACTTTAGTGCCATAAGCGCTTGCATCGCTGACTACAAACTCTAAAGAACAATTCCAAAAACAGGGCGGGTTTAGTCACATCAAGGTGCAATCGAAAAGATAGTAGTAAAACCCGCCCCTACAGAGGTTATGGTCGCCCTTTATATTAACGCAGAGGAGGTTTTTATGTATTTAGTTACGGGCGCTACTGGAGGATTAGGACGCCGGATTGTCCGGGTATTAAGGGAACGGGAATTACCTGTACGGGCATTTGTTCGGTTATCGTCGAATTACAAGGAATTAGAAAACCGAGGCGCGGAAGTTTTTATTGGGGATTTGCGCCACGATAGAGATATTGAAAAAGCCTGTCAGGGGATTGATTATATTATTAGCGCCCACGGTTCTGGAGGTGATGCTCAAGCCCTCGATTATCGAGCCAATCGAGAATTGATTGATCAGGCAAAAGTACAGGGAGTTAAACAGTTTGTTTATATTTCAGTGTTAGGTGCAGAACGAGAGTATCAAAATGCGCCAGTTTTTAAGGCGAAGCGAGCCGTGGAAAAGTATTTACAAGGGAGTGATATCACTTATACGATTCTTCGCCCTTCTGGTTTTGCCTCCAATCTTTTACCATTAGCAGAGCAATTTCGCCAAACTGGAGTTTATCTGCTCAACGGAAACCCCAAACATCGCTCGTCTATTGTGAGTACCGATGATTTGGCAAAAATTGCTGTTGATTCGATTAGCATTGAAGCGGCACACAATCGCATTTTCCCCGTGGGGGGAGCTGATATTCTGAAACGGGAAGATATCCCTCAAATTTTTGGTCGCGTATTTAATCGAGAACCGATTGTTATTAATCCGCCCTTATTTGTCTTTGATGGGGTAAAAACTGCCTTAGAGTTGGTCAATCCCAAAGTTCGTAATGGGTTAAATACGTTACGAACCTTACTGACGAATGAGTTTTTCTGTACTTCGGAACAAATTGCCGAGATTGAGTCAGTCTACAATTTGAACATGGAATCATTAGAAAGTTTTCTGAAGCGGTATTTAGTAACATAAGCAGCCATTTCCTTCGTCCGTAGTAAGGGATGCGAGCCCTAGATTTTCTTAGGTCTTCTCGCCGTGCCATGATAATGGACGTCTTTGCGGCTAAAGCCACGACATTGGGAGGCAGAGCCTCAACAGAGGCATTCCCAGGCGGAGCCTGGGAAAGAGGCGAGGCTAACTAACGTCTAATGCGCCAACACCTCTGTAACCCGAATCCTACACCCAGGGCGATTAACCCAACCACGGAGGTTGGTTCTGGTACTGAGGTTACATCATCTGTACTCGTCAAGGACTGATTAGCAACGGCAAAATTCTCGATATCGGAAACCGGGTTATCCGTGGATGTACTGAGAAGACTATTAGCAGAACCTGTACTATTACTTGCCAGATTCCAACCAATAACATCAAATGCTTGCAAATCCAAATCGCTAATGCTTAAGAGTTCGCCACTTCCTACTCTGGGGTTCATGATTCCCAAACTTTGGTTATCCTTCCAGTGACTGGCTTGGCGTCCATCTCCGTTATAGCTACCCGTAGCAAATAAACCCAGGTTTGTTTCCCCCCCATCAATGGAAAAATACGCCGTGCTACCAGCGGCTAAGTCCAAAATACCCCAGTTGGCACTATTTTCAGAGTAGCGAAATAGATCCAGTGGGCTAAAAATTCTGTACCCATCAAGTGATAAGGGAGCGCCTAGTCCATCGGGTTCGGAATAGTAGTCTACAGTATCTACGCCACTGGAAAACCCCAAAGCATGACCGATTTCATGAGCCGCTATGCCCACGAAATCGAAAGCACTGCTGCTAATTCCATTACTACGATTAAAGTCGAAATTGAAGTCACTGTTAAATTTAATCGTCGCATCAGTCGAGCGATGGTTCCCTCTGATTAAGCCGAGAGCCTTGGCATTTGCTCGGTTGATATCCAGATAATAATTATTGCTGGTGTCATTATTATCCCTGATCCTATTACCCGAGAATGGATCGGTCGTCAGAAAATCAAGAAACGAACCAGTTTGCAGATTGGCAACGGCTATATAATCATCCGTAGATAATCGGTCATTGCTTAAGGCATTGCGAACATTAGCATATTTACTGCCAACTCTGTTGCTACTCGCCTGACCTAAAATGCCAGAACCCAGCGACTCAAAGCCAATGTTAATGTTGATGGTAACATCATCGATTAATAGATCAGACCAAAGCTCTCCAGCCGCCGTGAATCCATTGATCGCCTGTTGAGAAGTCCCCGATGACGGACTAAAGTTAAATTGTAGGGCTTGTGCGGCGGTTGTGCCAAAACTGATTTCTACGGCAAAGACAAGAGCTGTTAATGGTGTGAGTGATCGGATATACTGATCCAGATGTGAGGGCTTATTTTTCATAACTCGCCTAACTCAATAATGTTTGCTCAACGATGCACTCTATATCCATCCAATAATCTAACACAACGGATATTTCGTCATTTGTCATTCCTCACAGAAGTATTGCATTCAAAACCCTGTCCGACTAGGGAAGCGACGGATAAAGTCGGGGCGGGTTTAGGGGCGGGTTTAGTTACATCTGGGTGTAACCAAAAAGATAGTAGTGAAACCCGCCCCTACACAGAACTCAAAACTCAAAATTTATTGCGGTGCGATCGCGTACTCAACTAACTGGGCTAATTTCTGTCGTAGGGTTTCTAGCCCTAACCGCTGGCTAGCAGAAATAAATACCCCTTGGGGAAATTCCTCTTGGGCTACGGCTAGGGTATCGCTGTCTGCTTGGTCAATCTTATTAAACACCACCAAAATCGGTCCTGGTGTCACGGGCATGTCTGCCAAAATGGACATGACTGAACGAATATGATTTTGCCATGCGGGATGGGATAAATCCACCAGATGTATTAAAGCATCGGCTTCTGTCACCTCTTCTAGGGTGGCGCGGAAGGAATCGACGAGGGGGGGTGGTAATTCGTGAATGAATCCCACGGTATCGGTTAGCAGAATATTAATCGATTCCCCTGTCTCCGTCTCGGTAATCGGTAGGCGTCGGGTGGTGGGATCGAGGGTGGCAAACAATTGATCGGCTGTGTAGACTTCGGCATTAGTTAATGTATTTAACAACGTCGATTTGCCCGCATTTGTGTAACCAACAACAGAAATAGTCGGTACATCCTGCTTCTGGCGTCGTTGTCGCATCCGCGATCGATGTGCCTGCAACTGGTTCACCTCTTGTTGCAATCGGGCAATCCGGCGCTGAATTGCACGGCGTTCGGTTTCCAGTTTGGTTTCCCCAGGACCGCGAGTGCCAATTCCGCCCCCTAACCGGGACATAGCTTGACCTCGACCTGTCAGGCGTGGCATCATGTATTCTAACTGCGCTAATTCGACCTGTAATTTACCGGCACGGGATTGGGCGCGTTGGGCGAATATATCTAATATTACTTCAGTGCGATCAACGACTCGTACCCCGGTTTGGGCTTCTAAGTTGCGGACTTGGGCGGGGGATAAGTCGCGGTCAAATACAACCAGATTTGCCCCTAATGTCTGCACCGTCAGGGCAATTTCCTGCACTTTTCCCGCGCCGACAACGGTTTGGGGATGGGGGTGCGATCGCTTCTGTCGCATCGTCTGTAATACTTCCCCTCCGGCGGTTTGCACCAGTCGGGCAATTTCGGCTAACCCATCTTCAAAGCGTTCCTTGGTTATATCCCCTGTGATCACCCCCACAATCAACACCCGATCTTGATCGACATCGACATGTTGGGCGATAAATTCACGGCGAAATTCGGCTTCGAGTCCTTCGACTAAATCCAAGAAATCTTGTTTTGTCAACAGATCCAGACTTAATGGTGGGGACATAAGCCAATTGGGTTGACCATCACCATCTTGTCTGGAGGACTGAGTAACTGGAATCAGATGGGCTAAATAGGTTTCTTGCACATATCCGGTGGCGCCACCACCCCGCCGTTCAAATCCCGACTCACTCACGGTGAGCATGACTAAAGCATCCAAACGCTGAATCGCCATGGCGGTTAAGTCGGCGTTACGCAGGGTATGTGATTTGAGTTGAGTCGCAATGCAGCGAATCCCACACAATCGTTCTGCACCATAGCGGGGTAATTCCAATGGGGGGATTTTGGTTTGAGTTGGTGTTCCTACTCCTACCCGAATCACCTGTCCTCGGCGATTTAGGTAGGTACACAGTGGCTGTTTGATATCCGCGCTAATCGCGGCTAACCTTTGGGCAAATTCCGGCGTGGTCAAGTGATCGCCGGGTAAGCGCTGTTGATATAGGCGTTGCAGTTGTTTGAGTTGGCTGGGCTTTAAGCCGACAAGATTGCCATAGATCGTTTCGATAGGCGACTTCCAGTAAACTGGCTCCTGACTCTACTTTTGTTTATTTTAGCGAGTTTGTTATGGGTCATTGGTCATTGGTCATTGGTCATTGGTCATTGGTCATTGGCGAACCGGGGATTGGCAAACCGGGGATTGGCAAACCGGGGATTGGCGAACCGGGGATTGGCAAACCGGGGATTGGCAAACCGGGGATTGGGTGAAGCATTCGCGTTGGGACTTTGGTAGAAAACCGATAGATTTGGGCGCGAATGCTTCACCCCTACGAATGCATGCATCTCCCCATCTCCCTCTTGACAGGTATGCCTAGGCTGAGATAATGTCAATATAGCTAGATAGTAATTTAGTAAATAAGTAGATCAAAACAGTCATAGGGAGATGAGCCAATGCTATTTCGTCAACTGTTTGACAGTGAAACCAGCACCTATACCTACCTCATCGCTGATTTAACCACAAAAGACGCCATTTTGGTCGATCCGGTCAAAGAACAGGTGGATCGCGATCGCAAACTTATAGAAGAGTTGGGATTAACCCTACAGTATTGCCTAGAAACCCACATTCACGCCGATCACGTCACCGGAACCGCCCAACTGCGCCAGTTAACCCAATGTCAGGGTGTGGTTCCCCAAAATGCCTCTGCTACTTGTGCTGACCGCTTTTTGGGGGATGGTGAGGTATTAATGGTGGGTTCAGTTGAGATTGTGGCGATCGCAACTCCGGGTCATACCGATAGTCATAACGCCTATTGGGTGAATCGCGATCGCGTCCTCACGGGGGATTCTCTGTTAATTCGGGGATGCGGTCGAACTGATTTCCAAAGCGGTGATGCAGGCACGTTATTTGATTCCATTACCCAAAAGTTATTTAGTTTACCCGATGCAACTCTGGTGTATCCCAGTCATGATTATCGGGGACATACCGTATCCACAATTGGCGAAGAAAAGCAATGGAATCCCCGATTAGCGAATCGCGATCGCGCCAGCTTTATCGAATTGATGAATAACCTAAATCTTCCTGACCCCAAAAAGATTATGGAAGCTGTTCCCGCTAACGAACGCTGTGGCAAAGTAGCGATTAAAGCATAAAATAACAGGGATTTCTGTAGAAATCTACACCAATAGGTTAAGTTAGAAACTTTTGCACATAGATAAGGAGAAAAACTCATGGTTTTAGCCAATGCCAACAATCTACAAGAAATTAATGCCCAAACCTTAAAACAATGGCTGGATCGTCAACAAGTGATGCTCATTGACGTGCGGGAACCGGGAGAATATGCTAGCGAACATATTCCTGGGGCAAAATTAATGCCACTGTCTAACCTGAATCCCGCAGAGGTTAAACCGGAAACAGATCAACAGGTTGTATTGTACTGTCAAAGCGGGAATCGCTCGCAAAAAGCCGCCCAAAAACTCTTCGATTCGGGATTTGAATCCGTGACCCATCTTCAAGGCGGATTGCCAACTTGGAAAGCGGCTGGTTATCAAACCCAGGTGAATAAAAATGCCCCAATTAGTTTATTCCGACAAGTGCAAATTGTGGCAGGTACATTAGTCTTTACGGGAACCGTATTGGGCGCGTTTGTCTCTCCTTCGTTTTTAATTTTGAGTGGTTTTGTTGGTGCAGGATTGGTCTTTGCTGGGGTGAGTGGAACCTGTGCGATGGGTATGTTACTGGCAAAACTTCCTTACAACCAAAGAGTTTAAATGTGATAGGTTACTGATTTAAGGTTGGTGGGCAATGCCCACCCTACAGGGTGTTGACCAATTAAAAATGACCAAGGATAAATGACAAATGGTGACTTGGATAATTGGGCTAATTCTCGCCGCCGGAATTGGTATTAGTTTGGGGTTAATGGGTGGCGGTGGTTCGGTGCTAGCCTTGCCCATTTTAGTGTATGTAATGGGGGTGGAAGCGAAAAGCGCGATCGCGATGACGTTGGTTATCGTGGGAACCGTTAGCCTGATTGGGGTTATCCCGCACTGGCGGCGAGGAAATGTGAATTTTAAAAAGGCGTTTATGTTCGGCGCGGCGACGATGTTGGGCGCGTTTTTGGGGGCAAAGTTAGCCTTTTTTGTCAGCGGAACGTTTCAGCTTATTTTATTTGCGGTAATGATGATGATTGCGGCTGGATTTATGATCCGCAAAAGTAGTAAATCAACTAAACCCGATCACGACTTGCAGTATTATCCTGCACCAGTGTGTAAATATTGTTGGTTGTGGATGCTAACTGAAGGGCTAGGAGTGGGCGTATTGACGGGTTTAGTCGGGGTTGGGGGTGGGTTTGCGATCGTTCCAGCGTTGGTATTATTAGGAAATACGCCGATGAAGGAAGCTGTGGGGACTTCATTATTAATTATTGCCTGTAACTCGGTGGCTGGATTTCTGGGATATTTGGGACAAGTTCCCCTTGATTGGGGATTAATGGGTTCGTTTATTGTGGCGGCGAGTGTGGGGATTTTAGGTGGGGCGTATTTGGCGCAGTATGTAAAAGCCCAACAGTTACAAAAGATTTTTGGTTATTTTTTAATTACCGTAGCTGCGTTTATTTTATTTCAAAATCGTCAGGTTTTTACCTCACAACAGAGTCAGACGGAATCAAGGGAGAAGCCGGGGGAGCAGATGATCAAGTCTCGTGTCGCTGCGGTTAATTACCCAGTTTAGGAAAAGTTTGAAGTTGATACCTTTTGATACCTTTTGATACCTTCGGGTAGGTTTTTCTAGGGACATAGGATATTTAATGGATTTAGTTGGACATATCGCCAGCAACAATCAGTATCCTAGAGGCATCAGTTATGTCATCCCATTCTACTACCCCGAATATCGATGAGTTCCTGCAACGCTTGGAGACAATCCTGCTTCAGGCGTGGAGTGAAACGGGTTTTGGACGTATAGAGGTGAGTAGCGAACGATTTAAGGAGGACAAAATCCGGGTGATTATTCAGGGTTCAACTTCTTACCGTTATGTGATTACGAATCAGGAAGTTGAACAGAAGGTGAACGGTACGTTTTCTGCTTTTTCATCAACTACAGTCGGAAACGGAATGTCATGCTCCAGTCAACCCGGCTCGCGTCCAAGTTTACGACATTCCGCTTAAGGTGCTTGCCATTTCTCTTAAGTTAGTGGCAATCCATGATTGTAAAGAAATATAAAAGTTTCGTTTTCCGGAGGAAATTCATTGTTAGGATACTATCGTTCGTTAATTTGGCACTGGTGTTAGCGTTCTTGCTTTTCAAGTTTCCCCAGTAAGAAGCAGACCAGAAGAGAATTAAGCCAAAAATGGGGGATGCGATCGCGTAGTCTCCCTCCCTAGTCGGTAACCCTTATCAGCTATAGGATTCAGCACAAAGTTTTGAGGATTGTCTCAGGTCGTGTCGCACAGTTGAGAGGACTGGCACTGCTGAGGCACAAGGACAAATCAGTCAATATCTGTTAGATACACCAGGCATTTGATGGGTGTGAGTCTCACGAAGCCGGTGAAGTGGATTTAAGTGATCCGCTTCTCCGGCTTTTTGCTTGTTTCCAGGCAAATTTTTATTGCAGGACAAGAATTATGAAGACTAAACGTTTCATTTCTGCGATCGCAGCAACAACGGCAGCTATTTTGCCTATTGTTTCTCTGTTGAACCCCAACCCTAGTGCGGCGACAAGTTCAAGGTGGTGTTGGTGTACGGATTATGTGGCGAAACGCTTTGGGTTAACCTGGAATTTCCCTCATGCTAAGGATTGGAATAACGGTTATTTGCAAAACAATGGGTTTCGCCAAGTTGGAGTTCAACCCGGTGCAATTGTCGTTATGGAGAAAGAGTTTCGGGGTGCTGACAGAACTTATGGTCATGTGGGAGTAGTGGAAAGAGTTAATTCCGATGGCACTATTTCTGTACGCGGTGCGAACCAATCACGTAGTGGATTTTCTGATTCTGGTTGTAATAACGTTACAGTTATCAAATTTAGTACGCCTGTTAATGGTAACCGTTACGTATCTTTTTGGTCTCGCGGAAACAGTTCCAACCCTCCTAGTGGACAGAAAACTTACTTTATTGGTGACTACGCCATGAATACGAACAATAACTTTTCTCGTATTGATGGCTATCCGATTATGTCATCATGGCGACGCAATGATCGTGATCCAGACCAACATTTTGAACAGTCACGGGGAAACTGGGGAACGTTGTTAAAGCACAAATCCACAGGTAAATGTCTCAATGCTCATTATCTTGATAATGGCAAACGGGTGAATGTTTGGCCCTGCAACCCAAGTGATCCAGATCAAAACTGGGCTTTGAATGATTTGGGTGGTGGCTATTTACAAATCAAACGGGCTAATACTAACCTCTGTCTCGATATGCCCGATCGCAAAGACGGTGGACCGGTTCATTTGTGGCAATGTGATCGCAATAATCCTAATCAACGTTGGCGCACTAACTAATCGTTAATCAGCATTCGATTGAGTCGCCATAATCGTTTAGCTTAGGGTTGACTTGGCTAAAACCTTGTCAACCCCGGCTCATCACCTATAACGGTTCTCCTTTTGGTGCAACACAGATTATCTGTAGGGGCGCACCGACGTGCATTGGTGTCAACTTAAGGCTGAAACCCTTACTTAATCAGAGATCCCCCCTAGCCCCCCATCCCCCCTAGCCCCCCTTTGAAAGGGGGGGAAAAGGGGGGAACCAGAAATTAATCAAAGTCCCCCTTTTGATCCCCCTCCCGTCCCCCTTAAAAAGGGGGAAGCCAGAGGATGCTTCGCTTTTTGTTCCATGGGGGATTTAGGGGGATCTAAACTTTGATCGCTAGTCATACAAAGTCTTAAGTTGACACGGATGACCGACGTGCGCCCTTTGCCAATGTGCCCTACCTTGACATCAGGAGTAAAGATCATGAATAGATTCTTGGCTACAAAGACAATATTTTGGAGCAAGATATTTTTGTTGAAATTGTTGTTCTTTGGTTTATTTTTGTCAAAGGCACAAGCGGGTGGAGGTTCTCAGCCAATCTATCCAGAATCACGATCTGATCCATCCATTTCCTCGATTCTGGCTACACCCAATTGGCAAATCTGGAGTAAACCCTATTGGTTAAATGGGAACATTTGTCGAGAAAATCAGGCAAGTCTGGTTTGTTTAACGCCTAAACAAGCTCAAGAAAATCGATGGCTTATTCCTTCAGCCGAAACACAGGAAGCGAATCGGTTAAGCAAAGAGTCAAAGTAATCTGCTATATAAGTTATGATTGCTAAATTAAGCTTAGAACACAGGGAATAAATAGCGCAGTTCGGTCATTGGTGTCAACTGAAGCTTCAAAAATAAAGCCATACCTTGATCTGACCCCTCCCTAACCCTCCCCTTGATCAGGGGAGGGAACCGGAAATCCGATTTGACAATCAAACGGCAATTCCGTTATTGTGAAATTAAGGGTTGTAAAGTTTTTTAAATAATAGAATTCAGGAAAAAATTATGACGATTACTCCTTTAATGCCTAGCCAAAAGACGGCTTGGCAAAAATTAGTAAGCCGAGAAATTAGCTGTGAATTTGCCCTCAACCTCTTAGTCGATAATCGCGGAATCCTGAACCAAGATCAACTTGACGCCGAAGTCAGCACTCGCTTCTTTCGCCAACTCTCTAATCGCAACGATTTACCCCCGGTGATTCCCCTGTTACTTTGGCGCGGTTGTTACTATTTGGGATGTCCCATCTCTCTCACACCAGAAGCGATTCAGACATTGTGCGATCGCACCCTGACTGAGGTTAAGATTATTCCTATAGCCCCCAAGAGTTATCGCACTTGGCATCTGAGTCAAACCTATAACGGTAATAATATCACATCCACGTCCCCGGTTAATCCGATTACTGGGGAATCAGAACCCGAAGATATTACTGAAACCACCGAACTTTATCTCAAGAAAGCCGATAACCAAATTACCCGGATTAAAACCATTATCTCCGGTGCCCTCCGCAACCGCGCCAGCGATATTCACTTAGAACCTACACCGGAAGGATTGCGAGTGCGCTATCGGATTGATGGGATTCTCCGGAATATTACTACCCTACCCGCTGATATTAGTCGCCCTTGTATTGTCGCCCTGAAAGTAATGTCTAATATGGATATTGCAGAAAGTCGCCGCCCCCAAGATGGGCGGATTGGCGAACATTATACCTCTGGTGACGAAACGGATTTGGGATTGGATATGCGGGTGAGTACCCTTCCTTGTGTGGGAGGAGAAAAAGTAGTAATTCGCTTACTTCCCCGACGAAATCCCTTTTCGGGTTTAGCCGATTTGGGATTTTCACAGAAGAAACTGAATATCTATAAGAATTGGTTACAACAACCCCAAGGAATGGTGATTCTTACCGGTCCCACGGGTTCGGGGAAAACCAGTACATTGTACAATTCCTTGCAATTTGTGGCAACTGAACATGTGAATGTGGTGACGGTAGAAGATCCGGTAGAATATGTTTTACCTCGGATTACTCAAACCCAAGTTCATGAAGCGGCGGGGATGACATTAGCGGCGGGTTTACGTGCTATTTTACGCCAAGATCCGGATATTATTATGGTGGGCGAAATCCGGGATAACGAAACGGCAGAAACGGCGATTCGTGCTGCATTAACGGGACATTTGGTTTTAACGACGTTGCATACTAATGATGCAGTGAGTGCGATTCCTCGGCTTAAAGATATTGGACCTGATCCGGGTTTAGTCAGTGATGCGTTATTAGGGATTGTGGCACAGCGTTTAGTCCGGAAAATCTGCCCCCACTGTGCCGAACCCTACAATCCCACGGAAAAGGATTTACGAAAATTAGGGGTATCGAGGGAGGAGGCGAATCCTCAAGCTTGGCGTCAGGGAAAGGGTTGTTCTAAGTGCTTTAATTCTGGCTATTTAGGGCGGGAAGCGATTGTAGAAATTTTAAATGTTGATGATCGGGTGCGGCAGTTAATTTATGAGGGAAGTATGACGCAGTTACATCAGTATTTAGAGGAAATTAGTTTTGATTCGTTTCGGATGGCGGCAATTGAAAAGGTGACGCAGGGAGTTACTACGTTAACTGAGGTATTGCGGGTGTTACCGCACAGTGCTTTATACCGAAAGGTTCTCTAAAGGCGATAATTTTTGGGTGTTATGGGTGTAGGTTGGGGGTTGACTTTTCTGGAGATTTTAGGTATTTTTATATCATGGGAAAATGTGCCGTCCTATAAACCCCGAATAAGCTTAATCTGTAGTGGCGTGACCCACCTAATTTGGTAGATTAGCTTGGGTTCGTAGTAAGGGCTTTAGCCCTATCTTTTGTTGGGTTTCGTTCCTCAACCCAACCTACAATCTATACCACTATTTTAGCTGGGTCACGCCGCCATCGTGGGGTAGGCTCATCTCGCAATAGGGCTATGATCCTTTTTAATATCTAATCCTGGGGCTTTGGTTTAACTAGAAATACATTCAAGCCACCGATTTCTTGTTCAAGTTCGAGATAAAATTTTTCTTCAATTCCCTGCCGTAGTACCTGATTAGTTGTATTGCCATAAACAATCCATAAACGTGATTCAATTGGTGGTAATTCGCGCAGCCAATTTTCCACATCGATTTTTTGAATGTCGTCTTTATTTATTTCAAGTTCAATTAAATTTTTGACATAAATGGGAGCAGAACCGCGATGGTAGTGTTCGAGCGGTAAAGCTGATTGATGAATAATTGACCAGACAATAATATCATTGGGTTTTTCATTGGCTTTGATGAGTTGGGCGACACGGCGATAATGATCTGATGCTCCCATGTAGCGTTTTGGGGTGGTGTAATAGTAAAATAAACCACTACTGACAGCAATAGCATAAACAACGGCTATCCCCCAAGCAATGGGACGCCACTGAGACCAAATCTCTCGAAATCCAATCGCTATAAGGATGAGAATGTACGGCAAGACAAGCATCACATAACGGGTATTCCAAATTGAGAAAAAGAGGTGAGAAAATACTAGAATGGTTGCTGTTGGCACAAATGCCCAAGCTAAAACCCAAATCAGCTTCTCTGATTGTCGTTTCCGGAAAACAGCAATCCCGATGACAGCCACCACCATGAGGATATAAAGTTGCAGAAAGCGAGTTAGATAAGGGGGAGGTGGCGGGTAGGAAAAAGCGGTCAATATTCTCAGTTCCCGTAACACCTCATTCACACCCGGAATCGGCAGAATTAGCCGATGCGCCCCGGATGAGTCTTGAACCGATAAACCAACAGGAATACTGGCGACGAGGATAAGCAAAAATGTTGTACCGAACTTGATGAGTAGGGAGGGATGCCGATAATATTTTATCCCGACTATAATCAGATCAGGAAATAACAATGCACCATTTAGTGGTGTGGTAATGATTGCCAGAAACCGGGTAAAAACCCACCAAAAGCGACTGGAAAGATTTTTTGGCTGGTCAAGGGCATAAGCAAGTGCCAAGGTTCCCCCTAATCCCAAGCAAACACTCATTGTGTAGTAACGGACTTCTTGGGCGTGATTGATAAATAAGGGCGAAAGGGTTAACATCAAAGCCGCCATTAAACCAATGGCGTCGGTAAACAAATAACGCCCCAACCGATAAACCAGGAAAACACTGCCTAATGCAAAAATAATCGCTAGTCCTCGTAACCAAGCATCACTGTTACCGAATAGCATCCAGAAATGGAGCAGGATGTAATAAAGAAGGCGTCCCCGATTAAAACTAACATCTTGAGCATCGGCAATACTAATGAACTCATCAATCCACAGACCTCGTTGCTCAAGTTTATAAAGATATAGACTTGTCGCCAATAACATAATTAGGCTGATGGGAAGCCATTGTCTTAACCGACTGAAGTTAGACAATTTTTGTGATATTCTTAACATTTTATGTTCTCAAAAAAATAATTATGGGTGGATTGTATCAGCGATATTCCTGGAAATCAATAGTCAATCATACCAATTCGCTTTAATTATAAAGATAGATTAATATTAATCCTGGCACTCAATCGGGGCGGGTTTAGTTGCATCTGTTGTGAGGTAAAAAACGATAACAGTGAAAAGAACCCCGGAAAGACGCGATGCAAGAAGCATCTCTACACTTTTCCAGGATTTTGTTGATTGATTTCTATCGATGTAGAATCGACAGTAGTCGGTGATGCAAGCGCTACAGTTAGCAGTAAGCTGGTTTACGACGTTCTTAGCAACTCACTATGGCAACTATCAACGATAACTACCTGAAACTCAAAGCCGGCTACCTGTTTCCCGAAATTGCCCGCCGGGTGAATACCTTTGCTCAAGCTAACCCCGATGCCGATATCATTAAACTGGGAATTGGCGATGTTACCGAACCCTTACCCGAAGCCTGTCGCACCGCGATGATTCAAGCGGTAGAGGATATGGGGAATCGGGAGTCCTTCCGAGGCTATGGACCCGAACAGGGGTATCCCTGGCTGCGGGAGAAAATAGCCGCCCAAGATTTCCAGGCGCGGGGATGTCAGGTGGATGCTGCGGAAATCTTCATCTCCGACGGTTCTAAGTGCGATACGGGCAATATTCTAGATATTTTTGGCAAAACTAACAAAATTGCCGTAACTGACCCCGTTTATCCCGTCTACGTGGACACAAATGTGATGGCGGGACATACCAGAGAGGTGAACGAGAAGGGTGAATTTGAGGGATTAGTCTATTTGCCGATTACCGCCGAGAATAATTTTACGGCAGAGATTCCGTCTCAGCAGGTGGATTTGATTTATCTGTGCTTCCCGAATAATCCCACAGGCGCTACGGCTACTCAGGAAAACCTGAAGGCGTGGGTGGATTATGCGAAAGCGAATGGGTCAATTATTTTCTTTGACGCGGCTTATGAAGCGTTTATCACCGACGAGAGTCTACCCCATTCTATCTATGAAATTGAAGGGGCGCGAGATTGTGCGATCGAGTTTCGTTCGTTTTCTAAGAATGCGGGGTTTACTGGAACTCGTTGTGCGTTGACAGTTGTCCCCAAAACCTTAACCGCGAAAGCATCAGATGGTTCAGATGTGGAACTCTGGAAGCTGTGGAATCGCCGCCAGTCTACTAAGTTTAATGGTGTGTCCTATATTGTACAACGGGGGGCTGAGGCGGTTTATTCTGATGAGGGACAAGCGCAGGTGAAGGCGTTGGTTCACTTTTATTTGGAAAACGCCACGATTATTCGTCAGAAATTAAAGGAAGCGGGATTAAGTGTGTATGGAGGGGTTCATGCACCTTATATTTGGGTGAAGACACCCAATGGTTTATCCAGTTGGGATTTCTTCGATAAGTTACTACAAACCTGTTATGTTGTCGGAACGCCCGGTTCTGGCTTTGGGGCGGTGGGTGAAGGCTATTTCCGGATTTCGGCGTTTAATAGTCGGGAGAATGTGGAAGAGGCGATGAAGCGAATTACCCAGAAGTTTAAGGTTTAGACTTAGCAGAACCCCGACTGCTTAAAGTAGTCGGGGTTCTAAGTTAGAAATCTTTTCGAGGGACTCAATTTTGCTTTAACACCGCCGCGTGATGGCGAATGTGGTCTTTAACAAACGAGGAAATAAAATAATAGCTGTGATTATACCCTTCTTGGAAGCGTAATGTTAAAGGAACCCCAGCTTTTTCACAGGCTTGGGCAAAGATACCGGGAAGCAATTGCTGCTTTTCTAAAAAGGGATCGGCTGTTCCTTGATCAATGAGAATGGGGCGCTTATATCCAACGGTTAAAACTAATTCGCTAGCATCATAGATGCGCCAGCTTTCTTCATCTTCACCCAAATAATTCGTAAAGGCTTTTTGTCCCCAAGGGCACTGTGTTGGTGCTGCAATGGGGGCTAAAGCGGAAACGGATGTATATTGTTCAGGGTTTCTTAAGGCACAAATCAGCGCTCCATGACCCCCCATGGAATGACCAAAAATGCCTTGATTATCGATTTGAGCCGGGAAATGTTGGGCAATGATTGCCGGCAATTCCTGAACTACATAGCTATACATTTGATAATGATCTGACCAGGGTTCTACTGTCGCATCGACGTAAAAACCGGCTCCTGTACCGAAGTCCCAGTCGTCATTTTCTCCGGGAATTCCTGTATCACGGGGACTGGTATCCGGCGTCACTAGCATTAATCCATACTTCGCCGCAAATTGCTGCGCCCCGGCTTTTGCCATGAAATTTTCTTCGGTACAGGTTAAGCCGGAAAGGAAATAGAGAACGGGGACTCGTTCTGATTTGGCTTGAGGCGGTTGGTAAACGGCAAACCGCATTTTACTGTTACAGGTTTGAGAGGGATGGGAGTAAAAGCCAACTGTACCACCGAAGCATCGATTTTCTGAGATAATTTTGGGGGCTGTGGACATAGATTAATTATGTAGTGAGCGGCAGTAGATGTGGCTTTTTAAGTCGGCTGTTTTGATACCTGACGCACAACCCATACCCGCAAGACGACTAATATTCACTATTGATCCGATAAAGCATGAAGCAAGCGTCAGTCTGGTTTTATTGTCCCACAAGCAGGCTAGCATCGTCTGCTGGAGATGAGTGATTATTCGGGAACGCTGCTCACGGGGGTAGAGTTGTCACAGGCGGAAAAAGCGGCTATGGTATCTGCGATCGCTCATGCCGAAAGATTCTCTCCTACCCTTATGTTCCCTGGCTTGCTTTTGAAGTGATGCCGAGGGCGCGATCGCAGGATCGCTGGATGGTCTAAAATCAAAGCACCATCCGGAGCGAGCGGCTATAGTAGAGTAGATTTACCTTTAACTCTATACATATAGAAATTCTTATAACTCTGGTGATACCACCTGGAAACGTTTTAAGATCCTTGGGGATGGACAATTGAGCATTTCTCGTTTTCAATTAGAAAACGGAGAATAGCTAGAGAACCCCCCAATAGAATCAATGGCGTATAAACTCATAAGGAGTAAAGTCACACCAATGGCAGTCAGTCTATATCAGTGACAATGAGTGGTAGTTCAGTTTTAAATGTGAGGTAAGAGCGATGAGTGATGGTATGGCATTCCTGACAGGGGCTGCCTTTGCGGGGGTAGCGCTTCTGTTTATGATGAAAGGCGGAGACAGTCTTGGCATTACGAATGCTCCTCCCTCTCAAACGGCTCAACTTCCACAGAGCAATCCTTATAATCCCTATAATCCTACTTATGGGCAGAACCCGCAAATGCCAACTCAGACGACACCGGGTTTTGCCGGAAATGATTTTGAACAGCAGCAGGTTACAGTAGAACGCATGAGAGCCATGCTGGAGCAGCAACGCGCCGAAACTGAACAGTTAAAAGCGCAGGTGCAAAACCAGCAAGCGTTGATTGATAATCTTTTGGGACAAAATAATCCCAATAATCCCAATAATCCCAATAGTTTCATACCACCTCGGATTGAAGCAGCGCCCCCTGTAACTCCTCTGGCGCAGTCTGAGCCAGATAATTCGATTATTTCCGGCTTGGTTTGGGGATTGGGGGGTATGGCGGTAACGATTAGTGGGGGTGTAGTCGTGGTGGGATTATTGGCGGTGCTGTCGCGACAACAACAACCGCGTCAATCTCGGACAACTTACGTTGTTCCCCATCCCTACAATGCGCTTCCTTACGCCCCCTCAGCTAGACGACGCACTGAAGTAATACCGCCTCCTCTTGATGATAGACAAGTGGATTATGTCGAATATGAGCGTTAGTCTGAAGTTCCCCTAGCCAAAAAATCTTGCACTGTCTCACCGTGCGGCTTTGCGCGATTTTTGACGCGCCGTACTTATGTACAATCGCGCTCAACCTCGATGTAGCGGGAGTTTTCACCGATAAGATTGTCTATTGCCAACTCCCTGTCAACCTCAACTCTCAAATTAAATGGGTGACAGCTCATGCGCCATCAATCCGAATGTTAAATCTATGGCGGGTTGACAATGAAAAAAAAATGTGCATATTTCCCTAAACCCCCCCCACTCTCAGTAAACCCCTTACAGATAAGCAATGGTGAAAGCTCCCTCGCGATTTATCCGAGGGATGAAACCAAGCAAGGCATTGAACCTAGCAACTTTAGTTGCTTCTTTTGTTGGATTTAGGTACAATAGTGACGTGAGAAACAGAGTTTGTAGGTGATAACTATGTATACATAAAAACCTTCTGAAAAACATAAAGGGTGTAATTGGTCTTGCTAGGATTTCAAACGAGCCAAAATTCGTATAATGCCGATTTTCTCAGTCGGAATAGCATTTTTGTAAAAATTAAAAGTTAATAAGTACTGTAGGGCATACGGAAACTTCCTAATTAATTTAGGTAAAAGCTTGGAGAGCTACCCGAAAAAGTGGAGTTCTAGATATTAAGTGATATTCTAGTTAGCTTCGGGTAGGACATAATTGTGTAAGACCTAATTAGAGGTGACTCGAAAGGGCAACGATTAGCTCAAGAATCCCCCGTCTTTTAAGCGGGGGAGTGTCAAAATAAGAAGACAGCTAATTGTTTAAATTTGTATAGCCAACTCAGGTATAGAACGATATATGGCTGCCGCCGTCTTAATCGAGAACCTAAAAAAATACTACGGGGATGTCGAAGCCGTGAAAGACATCTCCCTGAACGTCGAAGCCGGTGAGATTTTTGGCTTACTCGGTCCGAATGGAGCGGGGAAAACGACAACGATTCGCTGTCTGTGTACCTTAAGTAAACCGGACGCGGGTAAGATTGAGGTATCGGGAATTTCTGCGATCGCGAATCCTAGAGCCGTCCGCCGCCGCATCGGTTATGTCGCCCAGGAAGTGGCATTAGATAAAGTGTTGACAGGTAGGGAGTTACTGCAACTGCAAGGGGATTTATATCACCTACCCAGCAGCGTTGCCAAAGAGCGCGTCAATACCATGATAGAGGTGCTCGGCTTGCAGGAGTATGCCGATAAAAAGACAGGAACCTATTCCGGCGGAATCCGCAAGCGTCTGGATTTAGCCTCTGGCTTACTCCATAAACCCGATGTTTTAGTTCTTGATGAACCCACCGTGGGACTCGATATCGAGAGCCGGGTGGTGGTGTGGAATTTCCTGCGTCAACTGCAAAACGCTGGCACCACTATATTTATTACCAGCCACTATTTGGAAGAGATAGATATTTTAGCCGATCGCGTGGCAATTATCCACAAAGGCGTTGTCATTGCCGAAGGTACGCCTTCTCAGTTAAAGGATAACGTAGGAGGCGATCGCATAACCCTCCGCATCCGGGAATTCTCGCCTATGGAAGAAGCCCAAAATGCCAAGGAAAAGCTGGAGGTGTTACCCTTTGTCCAAGAAGTGATTATTAATACAGCACAAGGAAATTCCCTAAACTTAGTCGTCAAACCTCAAAGCGATGCATTGACTAACATTCAGCAATCCTTAAAAGACGCCGGATTACCCATCTTTGGCATAGCCCAATCCCGACCTAGTTTAGATGATGTCTACTTAGCCGCCACAGGTCAAACCCTAATGGATGCTGAACTCGCGGCGGCGGGAACACGAGATGCAAAAGCCGAGAAAAAGCAAAGGATGAAGGAATGATGAGAGCGCAGGGGGAGCAATGTAGAGACGCGCCATGGCGCGTCTGGAAGCAATGTAGAGACGCGCCATGGCGCGTCTGGAAGCAATGTAGAGACGCGCCATGGCGCGTCTGTGTGTAGGGGCGGGTTTTACCACTAACGGGAAGGTTTGCACCCTGATATGACTAAACCCGCCCCAAGGGATTACAGTTGCGACAAATGACAAATGACTAATAACGAATGACCAATAACAAATAACAAATAACATTATGAGTGGAACTGTAACACCATCGAAACCAGAAATTAATTGGCAACCCGAAGTGGTAAGTCAAGTCCCCGTCAGCGATAAGGCGGGTGTGGGTGAATTTGTCCAAGAAACCTTGGCACTCACTAAGCGCCTGTTTATTCAACTGCAACGACGCCCATCTACATTAATTGCTGGGGTAATTCAACCGTTAATGTGGCTGATTCTGTTTGGGGCGTTATTTCAAAATGCGCCAAAAGGACTCTTTGGCGAAAGCTTATCTTATGCCCAATTCTTGAGTGCTGGTGTAATTGTATTTACCGCCTTCGCTGGTGCGCTCAATGCTGGCTTACCGGTGATGTTTGATCGGGAATTTGGCTTTCTCAACCGTTTACTCGTCGCACCTCTGGCGTCTCGCTTCTCCATTGTTGCCGCATCAGCTATCTATATCGTCGCCCTCAGCTTTATCCAAGCGGTGGTGATTGTTGCGGCTAGTGCGGTTATGGGTGCGGGTATTCCCAATATAGCCGGACTCGGTGCGATCGCGCTGATTGTTTTCTTGCTGGTAATCGGGATGACAGCATTAAGTTTAGGACTCGCCTTTGTGCTTCCGGGTCATATTGAACTCATTGCAGTCATTTTTGTCACCAACTTACCCCTGCTATTTGCCAGCACTGCTCTAGCGCCGCTATCCTTTATGCCAAAATGGTTACAGCTTGTCGCTAGTCTCAATCCCTTGAGTTATGCGATAGAACCAATTCGCTATCTCTACCTCCATGGGGATTGGTCTTTAGGCAGTGTTGTCATGGAAGCACCTTGGGCATCAATTACATTTGGCGGGGCTGTTTTAGTCCTGTTTGGCTTTGCCGCCGCCGCGTTAGTTATCATTAGTCCATTGCTACGACGCCGATTTGCCTAAAAAATTCCAGATTATTTATAGTAGGGACACGGCAGTGCCGTGTCCTTATCGGCTACCTTGTCCTTATCGGCACTACCGTGTCCTTATCGGTAGAACGGCTAATCATATTTCTAACATAAACAGGTTAACTGCCATGAAGATAAACACCCTCTTAACTCCGGCACTCACCTCAACCCTGTTCGCTCCCCTAGCCTTAGGGATGGCTGTTGGCATTACCTCAGCCATTATCCCTGAATCTGCGATCGCACAATCGGCTGAGCGGGTGAATCCCCTAGAAGGTATGGATAATCGCCAAAATGAGCGAGATCCACTCACGGGAACGACTGGCAACAGTGTCTTTGATTTTATCCATCAATCCCGTTTCAGGGTTGATACGGAGACATTTAACAGCGAACTGGATCAAAACCTAGACAATGCGACGCAGGAGTTCCGCCGTCTACAAATGGAACGCTTAAGAAATCAACAACAAGTTCAACCGAATAACTCGTCTACTCCGGCTGGCTCAGGAATTAGATAACTGGAGGTAGAACCTCCCGAAAAGCATTCCCAGGCAAAGCCTGGGAACGAGGCAACGCAAGAAAGCTAGCTCATGCTAGCTAAGATATCCTTAGCGTGGGAATCGGTTTTCACCTTTTCATCAACATAAGTGATCGTACCTTCGCCGTTAATCACATAAGTGACGCGCTTGGAGTAACCACCGCCTTCAACATCATAAGCTTTAGTAATCGTGCCATCCGGATCAGCTAGCAATTGGAAGGGCAACCCATACTTCTCCTTAAATTGCTTATGGGATGCCTCATCATCCATACTGACACCGAGAACCACCATATCTTTGCCTTGATATTCCGCGTAGTTGTCCCGGAAGCTTTGGGCTTCTTTGGTGCAACCTGGGGTATCGTCTTTGGGATAAAAATAGAGAACTACTGTTTTCCCAGCCAAGTCGGAAAGGGAAACGGTATTCCCTGCATCATCTTTGGCGGTAAATGCCGGAGCTTTATCACCAACGCTTAAAGCCATAAGTCTTTTTCCCTTTGTGTTTACTACGCGATTGACTATTCTTCACTTTACTACGAATTATCGGTGGACTCGATTGGAAAATGTAGTGTTTGATATTGATTCAAGCCAATACACGCTCGGCAATACTAAAGTTAAGATGGATGGATTGAAGCCTAAAAGTGGGGTTCACTAGCGTTTCCAGCAGCTAACCAATGACTTCCATTTCGTCACAAAAAGCCCAGTCGGTTCACTATCCAGAGCGAACGGTTCAACGCGCTGAACAAGCTGTGCGCTGTTTGCCCTTTCAGTTAACCTTGTACAAGGAGATGCGTTCGACCAGTGTTTCCCTACTCGCGATCGCAACCCAAAAAGGGATAGAACAGGGTTATACTAAGCGTTCCTTATCCGAGTTGGCAGCCGAACGTGATTTAATGTGGTTGATTCAAGTCGGCGTGTTGCGGCGAGAAGTTGATGGGCAGGGTATTACCGACAGTTTTCGTCTCACGCCCTTGGGTCGTCAACTGGTGGAAAAATGGGCAAGCCAAGGCGAGTCATTGCCCCCGCCATCCCTGTGGGATCGCATCACTCACGCCTGGAACCGTTGGTGGCGATTGCCGATTTAAATCTATGGTCGCAGGGTTGCTTCTATTCGTATTGATTACCCTATAACTCCGAAGCCGCTTTATGAAATCGCTGATGGTGGTGGGGACAACGTCCCACGCAGGAAAATCGTTTATTGTTACCGCCTTGTGCCGTATTCTTTCTCGGCGCGGTTGGCGTGTGTCTCCGTTTAAGGGACAAAATATGGCGCTCAATGCCTATGTCACCCCCAATGGGGGAGAAATTGGACATGCTCAAGCCGTCCAAGCCTGGGCGGCTGATGTGACGCCCTGTGTCGAAATGAACCCGATTTTACTCAAACCTCAAGGGGATATGACCTCTCAAGTTATCCTCATGGGTCAAGTGGTGGGTAAAGTCAGCGCGGCGGATTATTACGAACAATACTTTGATCGCGGTTGGCAGGCGATTGAAGAGTCCCTACGGCGTTTGAGTCATGAGTTTGATTTTCTGGTATGTGAGGGTGCAGGGAGTCCGGCGGAGATTAATCTTAAGCACCGCGATTTAACCAATATGCGGGTAGCGAAACATTTAAATGCACCAACCTTACTCGTGGTAGATATCGATCGCGGCGGCGCATTTGCTCATGTTGTTGGGACTCTGGAACTGTTGGACGCAGATGAGCGAGCCTTGATTAAGGGGGTGGTAATTAATAAGTTTAGAGGACAGCGCTCGCTTTTGGAATCAGGGATTACTTGGCTTGAACAACGCACGGGAATTCCCGTGGTTGGGGTTATTCCCTGGATGGATGAGATATTTCCCGCTGAAGACTCTTTGGCGCTACTGGAGCGCGAAAATCAGAGAAAGGTCGATAGTGAATTAACGATCTCGGTGATTCGCTTCCCCCGGATCTCTAACTTTACCGACTTTGACGCCCTAGAAGCTGAACCGACGGTCACGGTAAAATATATAACACCGCATCAATCCCTCGGCTACCCCGACGCCCTGATTTTGCCAGGAACCAAAACTACAATTAAAGACTTACTCCTGTTGCACAAAACAGGCATGATTGAAGAAATTCAAAACTATGCCGCTGCGGGGGGTACAGTTTTAGGCATTTGTGGTGGTTTTCAAATGCTGGGTCAAAGCTTGCTTGATCCGGATGGCATTGAGGATGAACCGGGACAGTATCAGGGATTAGGATTATTACCCATTAAAACAATCATTACTGCCCGAAAAGTAACTCGTCAACGCTTGGTTAGCTCCAACTATCCTCAAGTTGGTTTACCTGTAGAAGGGTATGAAATTCATCAAGGACGTTCTCGGCTGATTGACTCGGAAACCACCGATAATCAGTCTGCCTATCAACCCCTGTTTGATGACCCAGGTTTAGGATTAGTCGATGTGACTCAATCGATTTGGGGGACTTACCTCCATGGTTTATTTGATAATGGTCCTTGGCGACGGGCTTGGTTGAATCAACTGCGACATCAACGCGGACTTTCGTCTTTGCCAACGGGTATTCCAGACTACCGAGATCAGCGAGAAGTGGTTTTGAATTCCTTAGCCGATAGCGTAGAGGCTCATTTGGATTTAAGTACTATTTTACCTGCCCTGAGTTAATAACTAGAACCTGTTCATGAGTGTTACCATTCGATTCTTACCCGATGATGTCACCATTAATGCAGAAGTCGGAGAACCCCTACTGCAAGTAGCTCAACGTGCGGGTGTTTTCATTCCCACAGGATGCCTCATGGGTTCGTGTCATGCTTGTGAGGTTGAGATTAACGAGGGAGAAACGATTTGCGCCTGCATCTCTGCTGTACCACCGGGTTCCGAACAGCTTACGATTAATCTCTACAGTGATCCAACTTGGTAAAATCATTCATAAGAGATGCCTGAACTATATTAGTTGCTAATTTACTCCACTATGTCATCGACTACATCCTCTACTCCGAGTCCCGCGATTCCGGTTGAGAAAATCCGTTATAACGATCACGGACTTGTCCCTGCCATTGTCCAAGATTATCTGGATGGTACAGTATTGATGATGGCGTGGATGAATCGGGAATCGTTGCAGAAAACCTTGGAAACTGGGGAAACCTGGTTCTGGAGTCGCTCGCGTCAGGAATTATGGCACAAAGGCGCGACATCAGGTCATTTGCAGCATGTGCGATCGCTGCGTTATGACTGTGATAGTGATACGCTGCTGATTGGTGTAGAACAGGTGGGGGATGTTGCCTGTCATACTGGGGAACGCAGTTGTTTCCATCAGGTGGATGGGATAAAGGCTGCACCGCCAGCCGATACCCTGTCTCAGGTGTTTGAAGTGATTTGCCATCGTCGGGATAATCCCACAGCCGAATCCTATACCTGTAAGCTATTTAAGGGTGGGGATAATAAGATTCTCAAAAAGATTGGCGAAGAAGCCGCCGAGGTAGTGATGGCGTGCAAGGATGATGAGTTGGATGCGATCGCGTCTGAAGTGGCTGATTTGTTTTATCACACCCTAGTCGCATTAGCCCATCACCAGGTTGATGTGCGGGACGTTTATCGCAAGTTACAAGACAGAAGGGGTTGACATTTTCCCCTGCTTAAGTCATCTCATTATGATCGTGTTGCTTGCTCCCTAAGCTGCACTGCCGCCGCCAACGTCAAAAGATGTCAAAATTCCTCTAAGGTGGGACGCTGGTTTGTCAATGCCTCTATAAGATAGGGAGTAAAGTGGAAAAGACTACTATGCCAGATTGGTGAGCGAGGCTTCTTAACCCAAGACAGACCATCGCTTACCAACAGCGCGACGATAAGGAGGACAAAATATGGCAGATGTGGAGAGGTCTTTAGTCGAAGAGCATTCTCTGGATCGGGATTGCACAACCCTATCCCGGCATGTTCTGCAACAGCTTAAGAGTTTCAGTGCCGACGCACAAGATCTCAGTGCCTTAATGAATCGTATTGCCTTAGCCGCAAAAATTATTTCCCGGCGGTTGAGTCGCGCTGATTTGGTCGAAGGTGCATTGGGATTTACCGGGAATGTGAATGTACAGGGAGAATCCGTCAAAAAGATGGATATTTATGCTAACGATGTGTTTATCTCTGTCTTTAAACAAAGTGGACTCGTTTGCCGCTTGGCATCCGAGGAAATGGAAAAACCCTACTATATTCCCGAAAACTGCCCGATTGGTCGTTATTCCCTAATCTACGATCCGATTGACGGCTCCTCGAATGTTGATATTAACTTAAATATCGGCTCAATTTTTGCCATTCGTCGGCAACAAGGCGACGACATCGACGGCGAAGCGAAGGATCTGTTGCAGGATGGACACCAACAAATCGCCGCAGGCTACGTGATCTATGGACCGAGTACAATGCTGGTTTACTCCATTGGTACTGGGGTGCATGGGTTTACCCTTGATCCGAGCTTGGGTGAGTTTATTCTGTCCCAGGAAAATATGAAAGTGCCAGAGCATGGACCGATTTATAGTGTCAATGAAGGAAACTTTTGGCAGTGGGATGAATCGATTCGAGACTATATTCGCTACGTTCATCGCCATGAAGGTTACACGGCTCGCTATAGTGGAGCATTAGTGGGAGACTTCCATCGGATTTTATGTCAAGGGGGCGTATTCATTTATCCGGGTACAGTGAAGAAACCGGAAGGGAAGTTGCGTCTACTGTATGAAACAGCGCCTTTAGCCTTTTTAATAGAACAAGCTGGGGGTCGAGCCAGTACCGGCACCCAAAATCTGATGGATGTGGTGCCAGAAAAACTCCATACGCGCACACCGTTGATTATCGGGAGTAAAGAGGATGTGGCGTTAGTGGAGTCCTTTATTCAAGAACGAACACGAGAATCAAAAGACGCGATCGCGGCGGGTTCTTAGCCAAAAGTCAACCGTGACGGATGATTGATGCTTCCTTCGGGAAGAGACATCGGCTTTGCATCAAAAACAATAACCCATAACCTAATTTAGGAGTTTAAGCATGACAGCAACAGCTAATAATCCGATCTTTGAAATCGAAAATAATTACGGTCAAAGTATCTGGATGGATAATCTCAGCCGTACTCTGATCGAATCCGGAGAACTCAAAGAGTTAATTGAGAATCGCGGTGTTCACGGGATTACCTCCAATCCAGCGATTTTTGAAAAAGCGATCGCCGGTAATGCAGTTTACGACGCTGATATCGAAGCTGGGATTAAAGCCAAAAAATCGGTGCAGGAGATTTATGAATCCCTTGTCTTTGAGGATATTCGCAACGCTTGTGATATTCTCAAACCAATTTATGAGCAAACTGATGGTCTCGACGGTTACGTCAGCATTGAAGTTCCCCCCACGATCGCTAAAGATACCGAAAGTACGATTAATGAAGCTCGTCGGTATTATCAAGCCATTGGTCGGGAAAACGTAATGATTAAAATCCCCGGCACCCCCGAAGGTTTACCTGCTTTTGAGCAAGTGATTAGTGAAGGGATTAACGTCAATGTTACCTTACTTTTCTCAGTCCAAAGTTACATTGACACCGCTTGGGCTTATGTCCGAGGTTTAGAAAAGCGGGCAGAGAAAGGAGAAGATATTAGCAAGCTAGCCTCAGTTGCTAGTTTCTTCCTCAGCCGGATTGATAGTAATATTGACGATCGCATTGACGAAAAACTCAAACTTGGGGTTGACCGGATCGAGAAAGAGGCAAAACTGAAACAGGTGAAAGGCAAAGTCGCGATCGCGAATGCCAAAATCGCTTATCAGAAATTCAAAGAAATTATCCAAACCGATCGTTGGAAAGCCCTGTCCGCCAAAGGTGCCAACGTGCAACGCCTCTTGTGGGCAAGCACCAGCACCAAAAATCCTGACTACAGCGATGTCATGTACGTCGATGAGTTGATAGGTCCCAATACTGTCAATACCCTACCACCGAATACAATCGAAGCTTGTGCCGATCACTGTTCTCCAGACAATCGGATTGAGACCGATGTGGAACAGGCGCATCAGTTAATTGACAACCTGAAAGATCCCGATATCGCGATCGATCTGGATCAAGTAATGGATGAACTACTTGATGAAGGTATTGACAAATTTGTCAAGCCCTTTGAATCCTTAATGTCCTCTCTGGATAGTAAAGTCAAAGACTTGGCAAAGGTATAACGGTTCCCTTGCGGGTGAGGTACACCCTACAGTAGGGGCGCAAGGATGGTGCCCTTTGAACAAGTGCGTTGGAACCCACCTCTGTCACGGTGTCGGGGCGGGCGCGAGTCAAATCGGGGTGAGGTCAAAAACGATAATAGTGAAACCCGCCCAGACAAAAAATTCAACACTCAAAACTCAAAATGGTGACATTTACAGAAAATCCCCTGCGCGTTGGTTTACAACAGGAACGGAGTCCAGAACCACTAATTTTAGTGATTTTTGGCGCATCGGGAGACTTGACCCAACGCAAGCTAGTACCCGCCCTGTATCAGCTCAAACGCCAACGACGGCTTCCCGCCGAAATTACAATTGTTGGTGTAGCCCGTCGAGAATGGAGTCATGACTATTTTCGGGAACAGATGCGGGAAGGGATCGAGGAGTTTTCTGATGGAATTCACTCCGAAGAACTGTGGAACGATTTTGCTGAAGGGCTATTCTACTGTCCCGGTAATATGGATAAGCCGGAAAGCTATCAGAAATTAAAAGCATTTTTGGCAGAACTGGATGGTAAACGGGGGACGCGGGGAAATCGGGTATTTTATCTAGCCGTTGCGCCTAAGTTTTTCCCCGAAGCCATCCGCCAACTGGGGACAGCCGGAATGCTGGCAGATCCGATCAAGCATCGCCTGGTGATCGAAAAACCCTTTGGTCGAGATTTGAGTTCAGCCCAAATTCTCAACCGGGTGGTGCAGCAAGTGTGTCGTGAGGATCAGGTGTATCGCATTGACCACTACTTGGGCAAAGAAACTGTTCAGAATCTCTTAGTCTTCCGCTTTGCCAACGCCATCTTTGAACCCTTGTGGAATCGCCAGTTTGTGGATCACGTTCAGATTACCGTAGCCGAAACCGTGGGCGTCGAAGATCGAGCGGGTTACTATGAAAGCTCAGGTGCACTGCGGGATATGGTGCAGAACCATTTGATGCAACTGTTTTGCTTGACAGCAATGGAACCTCCCAATTCTCTGGATGCAGATAGTATCCGGACTGAAAAGGTAAAAGTAGTGCAGGCAACACATTTAGCCGATATTAATAACTTAGAATATTCAGCTGTTCGGGGTCAGTACAAGGCAGGGTGGATGAAAGGGCAGGCAGTACCAGGATATCGAGAAGAAGAAGGCGTTGATCCCAACTCCATCACTCCCACTTACGTGGCGATGAAACTCCTGATCGATAACTGGCGTTGGCAAGGTGTTCCCTTCTACCTGCGGACAGGGAAGCGGTTACCGAAGAAAGTTAGTGAGATTGCGATTCAATTTCGCGATGTCCCCTTACTGATTTTCCAATCCGCCGCCCAACAAACCAGCCCCAATGTGCTAACGATGCGGATTCAACCCAATGAAGGGATTTCCCTGCGATTTGAGGCAAAAATGCCGGGTCCGCAGCTACGTACCCGCACAGTGGATATGGATTTTAGCTATGGCTCATCCTTTGGCATGGCGACATCCGATGCCTACAATCGATTATTACTCGATTGTATGTTGGGGGATCAAACGTTGTTTACCCGTGCAGATGAAGTGGAAGAAGCATGGCGGGTGATTACCCCAGCCCTATCAGCTTGGGAAGCACCCACTGACCCCAAATCAATTCCCCAATACGAAGCTGGGACTTGGGAACCCACGGAGGCGGAAAACCTGATTAATCGGGACGGGCGCCGCTGGCGTAGACCCTAGTAATGTAGAGACGTGCCATGGCACGTCTGGGAGCAGGGGGAGCAGGGGGAGCAGGGGGAGCAGGGGAAGATGTAGCTTGCTTCTCGATGAAAGCGAGTATGACGAATGACGAATGACCAATGACGAATGACTAATAACCAAAAACAAATAACGAAGGATAAATAACGATGGTACAATCTCCTCCAATTCTTTCTCTACAATCGCCCAAAGAGATTTCCTTACATGAAATTGAGGAAGAACTTCGGGATATCTGGCAAAGCTACAGTACAACAGATGGGAACAGCGATGTTCCCACTGCTGTACGGGCAACCACCTTTACGTTGGTGGTTTATGAACCCGAAGAAACTCAACTACTTTTAAGCGCATTGGGATATTATTCAGGTCCGATTGACGGAATTATCGGACCGCGTATGTTTGCCGCGCTCAAAGCCGCACAGAAAGCTTATGGACTGCCCAGAACAGGCAAGGCGGATGAAAAAACCAAGACAAAACTGCGCCAAGAGTATAATGAGCGGCATCAGCAAGAGGCAAATGGAAATGGGGAAACCAAACGGCAACCCTATTCGGCTGATATAGAAGCATCGGGAATTGCTGATGCGATCGCGGCGGCGAATCCTTGTCGGATTATCGCCCTATGCCCCATTGTCGGTGAAGATGAAGGGGTGAATGTTCAAGTCTCTGCCTCTTGTCCCATTCAAAAGCACAGTAAAAGTACCCTGGTTTGCTGCGAATACATTACCTTGAGTGGCACAACGGCAGCTTTAGAGCGTATCGGGGGTATGATCTGTGAACTGATGATTGGTGATCTGCCTAAGTTTGTTTGGTGGAAGGGAACACCCGATCCGGATTATGGGTTATTCAAACGACTGGCTGGGGTTAGCAATAGCGTGATAATTGATTCCAGTGCCTTCCAAAAACCCGAAATTGGGTTATCGCGACTACAGGAATTCATCACCCAAGACGTACCCATGGCTGACCTCAACTGGCGGCGGTTAGCCTCGTGGCAAGAGTTGACGGCTGAGGCATTTGATCCGCCAGAGCGTCGCTCTGCGCTCAAAGAGGTTGACCAAGTTACCATCGATTACGAGCAAGGCAATCCTGCTCAGGCTTTAATGTTTCTGGGGTGGTTGGCGTCTCGACTCCAGTGGCGTCCGGTTTCTTATCAGAAAGAGGGTGGGGAATATGATATTCGACGGGTTAAATTCACCACTACCGAACATCGCACTGTAGAAGCTGAATTAGCCGGGATTCCCACGGTTGATGTGGGAGAAGTGGCGGGAGATTTGATTAGCCTCCGTTTGGGTTCAACTAATATGGACGCTGACTGCTGCACGGTGTTATGTTCAGAAACCACCGGTTGTATGCGGATGGAGGCACATGGCGGGGCGCAATCGTGCCGTATTCAGCAGGTTACTCCGATGTTTGACCAAAAAACGGAGCAGTTGTTGAGTCAGCAGTTGCAACGTTGGGGTCGCGATTTGCTGTATGAAGAAACTCTGGCGGTGGCTGGGCAGATCCTGAAAGCTGGGAGTTAGGGATTAGGTATGGGTTTATGGTGTAGGGTGTGGGGGTTGTAGAGACGTGCCATGGCACGTCTGGGGGTGTAGAGACGTGCCATGGCACGTCTAGGATCAGGGGGAGAGGAGGGCGGGTTTCGCACAAACGTTATTATCCACAACCAAGCATAAAGTCCCTAAACCCGCCCCTACACATTCACGGGCAATGTCCAAAATGTTCCTACATTTCTATGGCTTTAATCATTGCTGGTGAACGAAGTGGGGTGGGCAAAACAACGGTGACGCTTGCCCTACTTTCGTGTTTATCGCGGCGGTATCGTCGAGTGCAATCCTTTAAAGTGGGTCCGGATTACATTGACCCGATGTTTCATCAACGGGTGACGGGGCGCCCCTGTCGTAATTTAGATCCGGTGTTAACGTCCGAATTTTATGTTCAAGCCTGTTTTAACCGTCATCTGGACGGCGTAGACTATGCTCTGATTGAAGGGGTGATGGGGTTGTTTGATGGGGCATCAGGACGCGATGATGTTGCCAGTACAGCGCATATTGCCCGACTGTTACATGTTCCTGTGCTGTTGGTTTTAGATTGTAGTCGCTTATCTCGCTCCGTCGCCGCGATCGCACAGGGGTATCGTTCTTTTGATCAGAGCATCCAAGTGGCTGGGGTGGTGTTGAATCGAGTGGGGAGCGATCGCCATTTAGAATTACTTCAAGATGCCCTAGAACCCTTACAATTACCCATACTCGGTGTACTCCGGCGTCAGGATAGTCTGAGGATTCCCGATCGCCATCTGGGTTTAGTTCCCACTGATGAACTGACTTTTCTTTTTCAGTTAATTGACCAACTGGCTGATATTGGCGAAACTTGCTTTAATTGGGAGTATTTATTGCCGCTGTTGAAGGCAGATCGTCACGATTCAACGGTCAACCATCAACCCTTAACCCCTGGTGTCTCTCAACCCATTACCCGAATTGCCATCGCTCGCGATCGCGCCTTTAGTTTCTACTATCAAGATAATCTGGATTTATTGCAAAAATTGGGAGCCCAATTAGTTCCCTGGAGTCCCCTAGGGGATACCACTTTACCCGCAGGTGTGCAGGGACTTTATTTTGGTGGCGGCTTCCCGGAAGTATTTGCTCAGGAATTGGCGGATAATATCGAGGCGCGTCAGGCGGTATGGAATGCTATTATTCAAGGAATGCCCACCTATGCAGAATGCGGCGGTTTGATGTATTTATGCCAAGAGGTTACAGATTTTGAGGAAAAATCTTGGTCGATGGTAGGGATATTACCCACAAAGGCGGTAATGGGTAAACGTTTAACCCTGGGATATCGTCAAGCAACAGCATTACAAAATACACCCTTAGTATTAGCCGGTGAAAAAGTTTGGGGACATGAATTTCATCGTTCCCAGTTAACCGCAACTCCTAAGCCTCCTTTATTTGAAATCAAAGGATATGAGCCGAAGGGGAAAGTGAGTATTGAGGGGTGGAAAATGTATCAGATACATGCATCCTATATTCATTTGCATTGGGGGGGGAAAATAGAGATTCCTGGGCGTTTTTTGAAATATTGTCAGCAATTTAATTCACGTTCGTAGGTGGGAATTTGTAGTATGGGATGCGAGCCCATCAACTCCTCGCCAAGAATAGAGACGCGCCATGGCGCGTCTCTACATGCTTCCCCCTAGTCTACGGATTTAACTCTTTCAACTATGTTCGCGAAGGGTAATGTATCCCTTAAAGGCTTTGGTGGGTTACGGCGGATTGTTCCGTTTCAGGTTATTTGCCATCGTTTTGTTCCCGCCTAACCCACCCTACCGAGACTATCGATACTTTCTTGCCATTGGGATAATTCAGGAGTGTTTGAATTAGATTCCAATAGTCTTGAATTCGTTGTTCGTCCATGGTTAATAATTGTGTAGGGGCGCAAGGCTTGCGCCCAGTCAGATGTGTTCGTGAAGGGTAACTTATCCTTAAAAAGCTTTGGTTGGTTACGGCGGATTGTTCCGTTTCAGGTTATTTGCCACCGTTTTGTTCCCGCCTAACCCACCCTACATGTTCGCGAAGGGTAATGTATCCCTTAAAGGCTTTGGTGGGTTACGGCGGATTGTTCCGTTTAGGGTTATTTGCCATCGCTTTGTTCCCGCCTAACCCACCCTACCGAGACTACTACCGAGACTACGCATACATCTAGAATAGATTGGCATTGTTGGGGCGTGTGGGAGCGTGATTATCGATGCACGTAGGGGCGCACCGACGTGCGCCCAACCAGATTGACCAAACCTTTACCCAATACCATCAGCCTCGAAATCTCACCCGTGAGTCTCCGAGTCTCGCGAATGACACTCTGAGCCTCGCCAATGACGCTTTGATCGTGGGTAAATGACACTCTGAGCCTAGTCAATGACGCTATGAGCTTGGGTGAAGAACACTCTAAGCCTCGTCAATGACGCTATGAGCTTGGGGGAAGGACACTCTGAGCGTGGGGGAATAACGCTATGAGCTTGGATGAAGGACACTCTGAGCGTGGGGTAATGACGCCATGAGCTTGGATGAAGGACACTCTAAGTCTCGCCAATGACGCTTTGAGCGTGGGTGAATGACACTCTGAGCCTCGCAAATGACGCTTTGAGCCTCACCGATACAATTCCTCAACCACCCAGATATAGCAGTAGACACATCGATTAGGACTTTCGTCACCATTGTAGAGACGCGCCATGGCGCGTCTCTACATAATGGCGCGTCTCTACATAATGGCGCGTCTCTACATAATGGCGCGTCTCTACATAATGGCGCGTCTCTACATAATGGCGCGTCTCTACATAA
>NZ_JAVJZI010000280.1:0-1859 GCF_040223135.1 Coleofasciculus sp. G3-WIS-01 | reverse complement strand
GCCTCACGTACTAGCATCACTTTACGTGATAAGTATCGATTACTCGATTGGCAATACTCACGAATTTTTGCCTGTGCTAGACTACCTTTATACTGTAGCACAATAAATACCACAATGCCAAGGGAAAAGATACTAAGGGTAGTGCTACCTCTGCGCCGGGGCTGTGGTGCAATTTGGCATTAAAAAAGTTATTGCTGGAGAGTCTAAAACCTTTGCCGGTGCCAGAGAATTTATGGAATCCCATGGCGTGGAGGTTGTTGATTTGAATCTAGAGGAATGCCAACAGATGATGAGCGACTTTATTCAAAACAACCCAAAGCTCTGGAATGAAGATATTGGCGTTTAACTCATCCCACGCGCTTACCCTGAGCCAGAGTGCGATGTTCCAGACGTAGCATGAATGTCTGTGTGCACAGGAGCATAGGAGTAGAGGGTTAAGGGTGTAAACAAATGACATAAACGAATGACAAATCACTGGTTAATGAAAATTCACCAGAACTTCACTAGGTTTTTCTGTGACTTTATCTGGACTTGATGGACGATTCGCTAATCTGGTAAATAAGCTAAGGCAATCGATTCACACCCAAGCAATCTCTCCTGCCAACTGGCTTAATCAGCATCGGCAATTTGCAATTTGGTGAAATTTGAGAAAGACGCCTTGTGTAATACGACTGATACTGGAAATTATCACTAGGAATTATCAATCATGACTGGCTCTCCTTTACGAAAATTTCTCTTTACGCCGATAATACTTTCGACAGCCGTGTTCTCAGTTTTGACCTTACCCCTAGCATTCTTCGGAGATAAAGAGGTCACCATCCAATTTCAGGGAGAGCCTGTACATCATGGACAACTCCGGGATATTGCTACTCCTTACCTAGGATTGGCAAGTGTTTTGGGTGTAGGTACGGGAATCGCTACGGTAGCCGTAACTGGCTGGCTTCAGTCTTCTCGAAAATCGGCTCACGCCGAAGAACAGCTTTCGGATTTAGAGCGAAATCTTAAAGAAAAAGAACAACTTTTAGAAGATCTGAAACTTTCTAAATCTCGACTCGCAGCGGCTGGACTCAATAACTTTTTAGAGCAAGAACTAGAACAGGAATTCGTTCAGCTTTCTGATAGCGAAGTTCAACACCTGGTTAAAGAAAACGTTAAACCGGAACCAAAAATAGTTCAGCCTTCTGATCACGAAGTTCAACACCTGGTTGAAGAAACCGTTAAACCGGAACCGGAAATAGTTCAGCCTTCTGATCACGAAGTTCAACACCGGGTTGAGGAAACCGTTAAACCGGAACCCGCACCAACACATGCTGTGATGAAATCCCGGGAACTCCTGATGAGTAACCCTTTCATCATCACCACACAACCCTTCTACACCCAACCCGCTACCGCTCATCCAGTTAGCTCTCAAACAGCATCGGCGAAATTTGCCTCAGCTCAAAGCTTCTTAGGTTATCAGACAAAAACATCTGTCCCATCGGCAAATGTTACCCAACCTACCGAGTCTGAGGTTGAGCAACTTCAGGTTCAACTGCAAAACATAATGGCTCAGATGATTGTGATGCAAGCCGAACTACAGGTAGTTCAAAAAACGGCTCAGTCTCAGGGACATGCAACCCAGCCGCGCCATTCAACATCGCTCAAGGTGGTTCAGTCTTGGTCTGAACACCCTCATGCAGTAATTAAATAGTCGATACCCCCCCTTTTTTTGGGTATACTTGACGCTCCTCGCACTTTTAGGGCGAGGATTCTTGGTTCTTAGACACACCTTACAATTATCTATCCTTGCGGCAATCCTTAAACCAAAAGCCCGTAGAAAACTACCAAGCGTCGAGTTTAAGTTAGATAATCCCAGAGGG
>NZ_JAVJZI010000071.1:0-76540 GCF_040223135.1 Coleofasciculus sp. G3-WIS-01 | reverse complement strand
GAGTACAAGATTGAGCCAACAATTGAACAAGTAGCGGCAATTGAGCGTTATTTAGAAGTTTGCCGTAAGGTTTGGAATTACGCCTTGCGTGAACGAAAGGATTGGCTTAATTCTCGAAAGTCTGATGTTAACGCCTGTTCCCTGATTGCTGAATACATTATACCTGCCGATGCGCCATTTCCTAACTACAACTTGCCAGCTAAGTCTTTAACAGAGGCAAGGAAAAACAATCCTGAACTTAAATCAGTAAATGCTCAGGTTTTACAACAGGTGTTGAGAAAGCTTGAAACCGCGTTTCTTGATATGAGACGCAAAGGGATGGGTTTTCCTAGATTCAAAAAACCAGGAAGGATGCGTTCCTTTGTGTTCCCTCAGTTTAAGACTAATCCTGTCAAGGGAGACTTAATTAAGCTGCCTAAGTTGGGATGGGTCAAAATGAGGTTATCCCGCCCAATTCCAGACGGGTTTACCTTAAAGCAGGTTCGCATCGTTAAAAAAGCTTCTGGGTATTTTACCATGCTGTCATTACAGTGTGATGTAGAAATACCTGATGCAATGCCTCATGGTCATCCTATCGGGATTGACTTAGGGTTAGAAAAGTTTTTGGCAACCTCTGATGGTGAGTTAATCGCTAGACCTCGATTCTTTGATTCATTGCACCGTAAGCTAAAATTGCTACAACGCCGATTGAAGCACAAGAAGAAAGGGTCTAAAAATTGTCCCTCAGGGTAAGGTGCTGGCGGTGGATATTCAGCCGGAGATGCTGGATATGATCGAATTCCTGAAAAGGGAGAACAATGTGACCAATGTTGAGCCAATCTTGGGGAGTACCACTGACCCAAATTTACCCCAAGAAACCGTTGATTTAGCCTTGATGGTCGATGCTTATCACGAATTTGCTTATCCTAGAGAAATGATGAGTGGAATCGTGCGATCGCTTAAACCCGGTGGACGAGTTGTACTGGTGGAATATCGCCGGGAGAATCCCTTGATTCCGATTAAAGCGCTGCATAAAATGACCCAGAGACAAGCGCGTAAAGAAATGAATGCGGTGGGGTTACAGTGGCTGGAAACTAAAGAGTTTTTACCTCAACAGCATTTGATGCTATTCCAGAAGCCGATAGAATCTCCCAGTTAATGAATGATTCCAGCGTTCACCACCATGATCTAGGACGGTTGGCGGCTGGATTCGCGCTATGCTGAGGTATGGAATCACTGAGTTAAGATAATTATTACTATCGGTTATGCGAGTTCAAAGTTGGTTTACTACCGTTACAGTTGCTTGTCTTTTTTGGCTAATCAGTGGGGTCATTGCCCCTGCCGCGTTTGCCTTCGTTCAGGTTGAACTGTCTGATCTGTCTTACCAAGAATGTCCCTCCAAGTTTTCCGAAGGGTTGGTCACGCCCGGTTCTCTCCAAGCTGCCAATTGCTACATCATTACAGGCAAAGCCATCAACAAGTCAGGTAAACCCGTGATCAACGCTGACATTTTTGGTCGGATCTACGATGCCAATCATAATCCCGTCTTTCAAAATCGTACCCGGCTGGGTGCCATTGATGAAGTCCCACCGGGCGTTAGTGATTTTGAAGTGCGAATTACGGTTTCGGCTAATCAGCCAACCCCATTGCAGCTTGAACAATTCAAAGCCTCCGGTTTTACGGGCAAAGTCCGCCGCTAAAAGCCTGTTGACTTTCATTGATATTTAACCGTTCGTAAAAACCTACCCAAATCTGGACATAACTAGAAATAGCTACCCAGAGTAACGAACGTGCAGGTTAAGGCTTTCTTCAAGCCTACGTTGGGAGGGTCATGACACCAGAAAATGAACGCCAGTTTTCTGCTCTGTCGAACTCGGTTAAAAAATAGCGACGAAAGGTTTATAAGTCCGTGCCTAGTTCCTAACAAGCCCTCTCAACATTACCGAGGCAAACTTAACTTAATTGGATGACAGAAGATGTCAAATTACGTTTTTATCATTGATGCTCAAAAAACACCGATGAATCCGATTCATCCAGCACAAGCCAGAAAATTATTAGAGCAGGGCAAGGCGGCTGTTTTCCGCAGATATCCTTTTACTCTAATTCTGAAACGAACTATTGATAATCCAGTAGTTTACCCGCTTACTCTAAAAATCGATCCAGGTTCAAAAGTTACGGGATTGGCTCTTGTAACGGACCGTAATCAGGTTATTTGGGGGATGGAATTAGAACATCGTGGACAACAAATAAAACTAGCTCTTGACTCTCGTCGGGCTCTCAGGAGAGGTCGCAGAAGCCGCAATACGCGCTATCGTCAACCACGTTTTCTCAATCGGAAGCGCCCTCAAGGATGGCTTTCTCCAAGCTTAATGCATCGGGTTCTAACGACTGAAACTTGGGTCAAACGCCTGTGTAAATTTGCTCTTGTTGGTGAGATTAGACAGGAATTAGTTAAATTTGATACACAAGCGCTAGACAAGCCTGAAATTAGCGGATGCGAATACCAGCAAGGTACTTTATTTGGCTACGAAGTCCGTGAGTATTTATTGGTGAAATGGGAAAGAAAATGCGCGTATTGTGGAGTTGAAAACGTTCCTTTGCAGGTTGAGCATATTCACCCTAGAGCTAAAGGTGGCACTAACCGCATCTCTAATCTGTGCCTAGCTTGTGAGAAGTGCAACATTAAGAAAGGGACAAAATCAATTGAGCAATACCTTCCAAAAAAGCCAGACCTGCTTAAGCGGATATTAGCTCAAGCCAAGGGATCTTTAAAGGATGCCGCAGCCGTTAATGCTACCCGATGGGCTTTGCTTAATCGGCTCAAAGAAACCGGCTTGCCAGTCCTCACAGGTACAGGCGGACAGACCAAGTACAACAGAACTCGATTGGGACTGCCCAAGACTCACTGGCTAGATGCTGCTTGCGTGGGTGTCACAAAGACCCTGCAAGTCCTGAGTGAACACATACTCAATGTTAAAGCGACGGGTTTTGGTGGACGGCAGCGCTGCCAAACGAATAAATACGGCTACCCAGTTAAACACCGTCCCCTCCGCCCTATCTTTGGCTTCTGTACGGGCGATATTGTTCAAGCCACAGTCTTGAAAGGTAAACACCAAGGGACGTTCACAGCTAGAGTCTGTCCAATGTCAGACGGGAGAGGCGAATTTGTGATTAACAAGAAACGGTTTTCCGTAAAACTCGATTACTGTAAAGCCGTCCATCGCCAGGATGGTTACAGTTATGCCTAATATCCGGACAAAACGGCAGCTATGTCTAGATGTGGGGAGAAATTATCGAGCAGTTTTTAACCCAAGCCTATGCCATGCCTCCAAACAGTCCGGCGACAAGTTGCAAGACTATAATCGCCAGGAGAGGAGATAAGTCTAGACCTCCAATCGGCGGAATAAAGGAGCGGAAAATATTTAGGTAAGGGTCAGTAATTGGACTGAGGAATCCAGCCACTTGGTTCATCCACTCAACGGTGGGGAACCAGGTTAACAGAATGCGGACAAATATCAACAGTAAATAGATATTGAGGAAATTGGCGAGGCTGTCGGTTAGCAGTTCTGTAGCACTCATGAATTTATTCGCTTCCTTAGTAAGTTTAGAGGGCAGATAGTGTCTTTCTAGTCAGTTTAACGGATATCCCTCAATTCCGGCTCAGGAATCGAGGGAACCTTCCCTGTCGGTGAGTTCTGTACTCCCATTCACTGGACCTAATTGCTGGCGTACATCATCAATTGCTGTATTAAGCTGGGCAATTTTGTCTTCTAAACTGCGACGCGCCGCTTCAATGCTCTCCTCGGAGTTGAGTTGAGACTTTTTGCCCTTCATGGCTTTTTTCTCGGAGAGGCGGGACTTGAGTAAGGACTGATCGGCATCTTCATTGCTATTATTGCGTTGTCCCGCTAGTATGGCTCCGATAACGCCACCGACTAATCCCCCTATGGCGATTCCCGCGAGAAGTCCGCCTGTAAAACCATCGCGCTGACTCATTTTTCCTTTCGTACCCTTGAAATAAAAAACGCAACTGCTTTTCCAGATTAACGGTTGGCTGACACGGATGCCATATCTTCACGGTAGAAGTTTTCCACCCGTTCTCTGCGAGGCGGGTTTTAGGTTAGGGCGGGTTTTGTACAAACATTACCATCAATAGCCAAGCAGAAAGTCCCTAAACCTGCCCCTACGCACTCAAAAGGGTCAACACTCAACACTCCCCCCTGTGATCATGTGCCAAAGGCGCGATCGCCTGCATCCCCTAATCCTGGCACTATAAATCCTTGCTGGCTTAATTCTTCATCAATTGTAGCGGTGTAGATGGTTAAGGTGGGATAATTGCCCCCTAACTTTTGTAAGGCGGGTGGGGCGGCGACAACGCTGATAATTCGGATAAATCCTGGATCTGCACCTCGCTTGGTCAGTTCTGCGATCGCGGACATCATTGTACCCCCTGTTGCTAGCATGGGTTCGGTAATTAAGATACGTGTACCCGGAGCAAATTGTTGGGGCAATTTATTTAAATAACAGTTGGCTTCTAAGGTTTCTTCATCGCGCACCATCCCCAGATGGTAAATGGATGCCAACGGTAACAAGGTTTGCGCCCCTTCTAATAAGGCTAATCCCGCCCGTAAAATCGGCACGACTACTAAAGGAGTCTCTGGATTCACCATTGTGGCTGGACAAGGGGCTAGGGGCGTCTGAACCATTAAATCTTCCGTCGGTAGCCAATCTCGAATCGCTTCGTAGGTGAGCCAGCGCCCTAACTCCGTCATCGCACTTTTGAATAAAGGGGATGGTGTCGCCGCATCACGGGCAACGCCAAGCCAGTGCTTGATTAGGGGGTGAGGGGGAACATAAACACGTAATTGCAAAGCCATAGTAGATTAACCGATAACGACAAAGGAATACCTAAACTGAATCATGATAATGCTTTTTTTTCCCGACTGCCGAGATGGTATCTGGGCTAAATGGTGAATTTCCTAGTTTATTGCCATTTTTTTGCATTAGTGTTGACATTTATTTTCAACAAGGATATAGTAGTCCTCAGTGTTCTCCTCTCATTAAGGATTGGTAGGTGGGACGGGCAAGCGGTAGCAGCCTGAACCACCCTCTTTTTTTTGCGGGGGTGTGGAGGGATGGGGGAGTTATCAGTTATCAGTTATCAGTTATCAGTTATCAGTTATCAGTGAGCAGTTATCAGGAACAGGGGGAGATGAGGGAGATGGGGAAGATGGGGGAGATGGGTAAGAAAAAATTAAATGAGAGCTTAGCCAAGCAGTATTGCGTAGCATGGTACGTCTGTCATGGCACGTCTGGAAGAGAGAATTTAGAAAAGCTAAACTCGAATTTGTAAAAGACCTCTCTCGTCTCATAATTCATGGCTATTGCTTCTCAATCTCCCTCATCAACGGATCACGCACTGAACGAAACCTCTGTATTTGATGTCATCGTCATTGGTTCTGGTATTGGCGGACTCGTGACGGCGACTCAGCTAGCGGCTAAGGGTGCTAAGGTGCTGGTACTGGAACGCTATCTGATTCCGGGTGGTAGTGCTGGATACTTTGAACGCGAGGGCTATCGATTCGATGTTGGCGCGTCGATGATTTTTGGTTTTGGTACTGAAGGAACCACCAATCTATTGACCAAAGCCTTAGACGCGGTAAATGTGAGTGTGGAAACGATTCCCGATGAGGTTCAGATTCACTATCATTTACCCGAAGGATTAGAACTGAAGGTTCATCGAGAGTATGAGAAATTCTTACAAGAATTGACGGATCATTTTCCCCATGAACGACGGGGGATTCGTCAATTTTATGATGAATGCTGGAAGGTATTTAATTGTCTCAACGCGATGGAGTTGCTGTCTCTAGAAGAACCTCGCTATCTGATGCGGGTGTTTTTTCAGCATCCTTTAGCCTGTTTAGGATTGGTGAAATATTTGCCCCAGAATGCTGGAGATATTGCCCGTCGCTATATTCATGACCCTCAGTTACTCCAGTTTATTGATATGGAATGTTACTGTTGGTCAGTCGTACCTGCTGATAAAACACCCATGATTAATGCGGGGATGGTGTTTTCTGACCGCCATTATGGGGGAATTAATTATCCCAAAGGGGGTGTGGGTGAAATTGCCCAGAAATTGGTTGATGGATTGGAAAAAGCTGGGGGACAGATTCGCTATTCAGCAAGGGTCAGCGAAATTTTAACCGAAAAGGGTAAAGCTGTGGGTGTACGGTTAGCAAGCGGGGAAGAGTATCGAGCAAAGCGAGTGGTTTCTAATGCGACGCGCTGGGATACGTTTGAGAAATTACTGCCCTCAGAACAGATGCCTGCAAGTGAGAAAAAGTGGCAGCAGCGCTATCAGAAATCACCCAGTTTTTTGAGTTTGCATTTAGGGGTTGAGGAAAAGGTTTTCCCGCTCGGTACAGAATGTCACCATATTTTATTGGAAGAATGGGACAAGATGGAGGAGGCTGAGGGGACTATTTTTGTTTCTATTCCCACATTACTTGACCCGGAATTAGCACCGAAAGGGTATCATATTATGCATACCTTTACGCCCAGTTGGATGGAGGATTGGCAGGGATTATCGGCTAAGGAGTATGAGGATAAAAAGGAAGAAGCGGCTGGGCGGATTATTGAACGATTGGAGGCAATTTTCCCTGGTTTAGATGCGGGATTGGATTATATGGAAGTGGGAACCGCCCGCAGTCATCGACGGTTTTTGGGGCGTGAGGATGGCACCTATGGACCGATTCCGCGCCGCAAGTTAAGGGGGTTATTGGGAATGCCGTTTAATCGGACTGCGATTCCGGGATTATATTGTGTGGGGGATAGTACATTTCCGGGACAAGGGTTGAATGCAGTGGCGTTTTCTGGGTTTGCTTGCGCCCATCGGGTGGCGGTGGATTTGGGATTGTAAGCTCGCATTTTGCATCATTTTCAACCATAAAGTTGTAGCCGAATTGTAGGGTGCGTTAGCGAAAGCGTAACGCACCATTGCTCAAGGTTTGGCTGGGTTATAGCTGCCGCAAGCATCCAGGATGGCGACGTGACACAGCTATAATGGTGGGATAGATTTTACGGGTTTTCTGGGCGCACGTCGGTCATCTGTGCCAACTTAAGGTGAACACCAATGCTGATAAGCTTTTGGACTATATACCTGCACCCATCGAACCGCTCCACCCTCATCCCCTAACCCTAACTCTATCCCCCCTTGCCCCCCTTAAAGGGGGGATGAAGTTGGAGAACCATCACAAAAGCCGGATTTGGTATAAGACATAGCTTCTATAAACGCTTTCTTTAATCCCTATGGTGACGCAACAAGCTAAGGCTCTTTTTTATAGCAAAACTCTCAACAAAGCTCTTAAAGCTTTTACGTTTCCACCAGACCTGGCAATACGTCATCAGAAAATCCAACCGTGGATTGCTACTCTCAAAACAGGTACTCTGAATCAAGTTAAAGAAGTATCCCTGCATGGGGATTTTCTCAAGGATACATTTCAAGAGGTCTTGGGTTATCGCTCAGTGATTCAAGGGGAGGGCAAGTCTTGGGAAATTCACGCTGAGCAAACGATAGTGGATGGCGGGGGTTCTGCTGATGGTGCTTTGGGCTTTTTTACGGCTGTTGAGGGTAAGAAAGGCAAAGTTAAACTCCAGGGGCGGGTGGTTGCTCCGATTGAACTGAAAGGAGCTAAAGATGATTTAGATAGATCGGCAGCAGGACGCAAAGAATCAGCCGTTGAGCAAGGCTGGCGTTATGCCAACTATACCCCCGATTGTCGTTGGGTAATTGTCTCCAATTATCGAGAATTGCGACTGTATCAAACCAGTAAGACTCCAGCCTACTACGAGCGGTTTTTGCTGACAGAATTGGCGGACATTGAAGTATTTAAGCGGTTCTATTTTCTGTTATGTCGGCAAAACTTTCTCCCCAAAACACCGCAAGAGCTTTCAGCCACTGACCAGTTGTTAGCTGCGTCAAATGAGGCTCAAGAGGAGATTACTAAGCAACTCTACTCTGAGTACAAAGATGTCCGTCTCAGTTTGGTCAAGCATTTTCGCTTCACTGGGTTAAAAGATATTCCTGACCGAGATCGTGTTTTAATCGAAAAAGCTCAGAAAACCTTAGACCGATTGTTATTCGTTGCCTTCTGTGAGGATAGAGGTTTACTCCCATCTAAAACCATTGCTCAGGCTCACGATTCCAAAGACCCCTACAATCCTAGACCCATTTGGGATAACTATAAGGCAGTGTTTCGCTGGGTGGATAAGGGCAATGATAACCCACCTATTCCTGAATATAATGGGGGGCTTTTTCAACCAGACCCACTTTTAGATGAACAGCTAACTGTTCCCGACCCGATATGCTCTCAGCTTAAACAGTTAACGCGCTTTGACTTTGATACAGAGGTTTCTGTCGATATTCTAGGTCGTATCTTTGAGCAATCCGTCACTGATTTGGAGGAATTGAAAGCAGAAGCTATTGGTCAAAACTATAACAAGAAGAAGGGGAAACGAAAAACTCAAGGGGTGTTTTATACCCCAGCGTTTATTACTCAGTACATTGTCGAGGTGGCGCTGGGTGGGTATCTCAAACAGCGAGAACAGGAAATCCGCGATCGCATCCAATTAGAGCAGATTCCTCAACGGGCGAGCAAGCGGCGACGGGAAGCGGAAATTAAGCTTTGGGAAGCTTACCGGGATGAGGTACTCAAGAAAACACGAGTGATTGACCCTGCTTGCGGTTCAGGTGCATTTTTAATTGCAGCGTTTGATTATTTGATGCGAGAGTATGAGCGGGTGAATCAGGCGATCGCTGCACTGGAATTTGAGGGAAATGGCGGTGCTGAATTCGTGGGTCAGCGCAGTCTATTTGATTTAAACAAAACCATTCTCAATAGCAATTTATATGGCGTGGATTTGTCGCCTGAATCGGTAGAAATTACTAAATTGTCCTTATGGCTAAAAACGGCTGAATCGGGTCAAACACTAACTTACTTGGATGACAATATCAAGGTAGGTAACTCAATTGTGGCTGACCCATCTGTGACAGAGAGAGCTTTTAACTGGCAAGCTGAGTTTCCTGATGTCTTTGCGGCTGGTGGATTTGATGTGGTGATTGGGAATCCTCCCTATGTAAGGCAGGAATTGTTATCACCGATTAAGCCTTATCTTCAGGCTCATTATGAATCTTATGACGGTGTTGCTGACTTGTATGCTTACTTCTATGAAAAAGGTGTCAAGATTCTCAAATCAGGTGGGGTACTTTCTTATATTGTAACGAATAAGTGGTTAAGGGCTGGTTATGGTGAACCGCTACGCCAGTTCTTTTCCCAAAACAGTGTATTTGAGCAAATTATTGATTTTGGACACGCCCAAATTTTTGAGGATGCTGATACGTTTCCCTGTATTGTGGCAGTGCAGAAGCCAGTTCAGGCTGTAACATCAGAAACCCAGGAAGTAGTTAAGCTAAAACCTCAGTCACCTGTGTTAGTTTGTCCGGTTCCAAGAGAAAAGTTATCGGATATTAACCTCACTCAGTATGTACAGCAGGAAGGTTACACGATTCCTTGGTCACGTTTTACGGCTGAGGCTTGGAGTCTAGAACCGCCTGCTGTTGATGAGTTGATGCAGAAGATTAAGGATGTAGGAGTTCCGCTAAAGGATTTTGCTGGAGTCAAGCCTTGTTATGGGATAAAAACAGGCTTAAACGAAGCATTTTTGATTGATAGTGAAACTCGAAATCGTCTTATTAATGCTGATCCAAAATCTGCTGAGATTATAAAACCTTATCTCCGAGGTCAAGATATTAAGCGTTGGGTTCCTGATTGGCAAAAACAATGGATGATTTTTGCCCATAAGGATTTTGATATAGAAAGATATCCTGCTGTTAAAGAACATTTGACAAAATATCGAACTCAGTTAGATGGAAGAGCTGGAAAGCAGTCATGGTGGCAACTGCAAGCCTCACCTTCCTTTTATGAAATGTTTGAAAAACCCAAGCTTGTTTATCAGGAGATACAATTCCATCCTGCCTTCAGCTATGATAATAATTGCTATTTTACCAATAATAAATGCTTTATTTTTCCTAATGCTGATTTATATGTCTTAGCAGTTCTAAACACTCCGCTTTTCTGGTGGCATAACTGGCGTTATCTACCTCACATGAAAGATGAGGCACTAACTCCAGCAGGAATGTTTATGGAAACCCTCCCCATTGCCCCGCCCACAGATGAAACCCGAGCTGAAGTAGAACCCAACGTCAGCCGCTTAATTGAAATCACAAAAGCTAACCAAGAAGCTTCCCGAGACGTACTAGACTGGTTACTGGTAGAACAAGGAATTGAGAAACCAGGACAGAAACTAGACGACTTTGCCTGCCTTGATGCTGATGCTTTTGTCAAGGAAGTTAAGAAGCGTAAACCCAAGTCATCCGGTGGACTGACGCCTGCTGCACTTAAGGCAGTCCGTCAAGTGTACAGCGATTATGCCCCAGAGATTCAATCCAGTAAAACTGAAGCTTTGACCCTAGAACATCGTCTTTCTGATTTAGTGAATCAAGCTTATGGACTGACGCCAGAAGAAATTGACTTGATGTGGAAAACAGCACCCCCACGAATGCCCATCAGTAGGTAGTTTAAATATTGATAAATAACGGACTATTATTAATAATGAATGATTCAGGATTATCAATAGTAGCTCATCAAATCCCTATTCCTCATGGTCTAAATATTTCCGGTGAATCCCTAAAAGAACTATGTCAACACTGGCAAATCGTAGAGCTTTCTCTCTTTGGCTCAACCTCCAGCAAATGCAAACCAGCCTCACTGAAATGAAAGAGTAGGCTATAAACCTCAGTCGGGGCGGGTTTAGTCTCATCTGGGTGCAACGGAAAAGATAGTAGTAAAACCCGCCCCTACACAATTTTCCAAGGAGAACCACCAAATCCGCCAACTGATGAGCGTGCGATCGCACTGTGCGTGGTGCTATTATGTGATCGCTCTCTTGGGGATGGTTGTGTCCCCCGTGGCTGTCCCACTTTGATGCGATCGCGTTTCTCCTACACTACAAGAATTTCTGCCAATTATTCACAAGCGTCAGGTGAAGTCGATTAAAGCTAGTTCTCTGGACTACGCTACCAGTTTTCAATTATTCAAGTAGAAATAGGACATAATGCATGAATGACTCACAGGAAACACCAGGCTAATTGACAAACCAATCGAGAATATGGCGGCAAAAGACCTTTTTCACCAATCAGTCAGACGCGGGTTAGAGAAAGACGAGTGGATGATTACCGACGATCCACTGGAACTGGAATGGGAAGAGGTCAAGGTTAAAATTGATTTGGCAGCAGAGCGGTTGATTGCAGCACAGCGAGGTGGAGAAAAGATTGCTGTTGAGATTAAAAGCTTTATCGGAACTTCATTAATTAGTGATTTCCATACAGCTTTGGGGCAATTCCTCAACTATAGAATTATGCTGGATGTTAAGCAACCTGATCGCTTGCTCTACCTGGCAGTTCCCCTAGAAACTTATGAAACCTTTTTTCAAAGTAAATTTGCTCAGGTAGCCATAGAGCGCTATCAACTCAAACTCATTATTTACGAACCTGTAACTGAGGAGATTGTGCAATGGATAAGCTAGAACATTATCGCTACTGTATTCAAACTCTTTTAGAAAAACACAGCCAGTATCAATCCCGTGATCAAGATGTAGAAAGTCAGCTATTCTTTGACTCAGTGCGAGATCATTATCAATTCATGCGAGTAGGTTGGAACGGCTTAAAGCGAGTCTATCACACTGTCCTGCACTTTGATATTAAAGATGGCAAGATTTGGCTACAGCAAAACACCACTGACGTTGATGTAGGTCAAGAATTGCAGGAAATGGGCATCCCTAAAGAAGACATCGTATTAGGGTTACATCCGCCCTACAAACGCCCTTATACTGGGTATGGCGTTGCTTAGGCTTCAAACTGTCATGCCACTATCCACATTGGTATCCATTCAGTGGTGATTCATGGAGTCAAACAGATAGTTAATCTAACGGATGAACGTCAGTGTCTGGGTTATAATCAATCAGGGCTTTGAGTGGCATTTATAATTGCTAGTCTTCAAGAAAAAAGGGTAAAACCTTTTCATATCTAACCTCCAGAAGCCAAAGGTAACGTCTCCACCTGGGTGATCATGTCCAATAATGAAAGCCCCAAACTCTTATTCAATGCCACATTACTTTCAGGACAACTGTGCTGCATTAAACAGCGAGGACAACCCTCATCGCAGTCACACCCTTCGGCTAACACCTTTGCTTTAAATGCAAAATCCCCGAAACGATGAAAAATAGCCTCAGATACCCCATTTCCTCCTGGTGTTGTATCAAACCAATACCCAATTGTGGGTAAGGTGTGCTGACGGTTGGGTTTGTCAACGATTAGACTATTCACCTCCTGAGTCTCGCTCAGAATTAACAAGGGTACAGCTAAATTAATTTGGTGAGTGAGAGAATGTAACGCAATCTGTTCTGGCGGACAAAACCAAAGACATTTATAGTCACTAGGAATATCTTCCCCATACTGCTGAATCACTTTTTGTTTAACGCCTTTAACCTGTTGAGTCAAATAGTCCTTAATGGGTTGGTTAACTTCGATTTGCAGTACAGGTGCTTCAAGTCGGGTTAAATAAGGCTCCTCAAAATTCACCGTTTTAATCCGTTTCTGGATTTCAGCAAACCGCGTCTTGCGCCGACAGTCTGGACATTGAGCTTCTTTAACTGGCTTATGATATTGCCGACATTGGAAATTTTTGCAGGTTTTGTCGTATTCTAGACTGTAGAGTGTATATCCAGTAACATAATCAGTAATTTCTCCCCAACCCAGAATTAAACGTATTCGTCCTTCCGGAATTATTGTCTCCAGAATCTTCGGTTCGGCTAAGTGAGATTTAAGTTCAATCTCGGTTTCTTGCTCCGCACGAGTTAACTGCTTAGGATCTTTGTCTAGGGGTTTTAAAATTGCCTTTTGGTTCTGCAAATCAAGGTTTTGACAAGAATACCAAACCCGCTCACCCCAGGACGACTGATGCTGATAAATTGCCTGGGGAAACACTTCTCGTTGGGCGTGCTTTTCATCCAATTCTTCAAATTCTTCCCCTGTATCTTGATCTACTAATGTCACCGTCCAATGGTTAGTTCCTCGCATTTGTACCTCTTTATGAGGGTAAGGTTTCGTCCACAAGTGCTGGTTGCGAGAGAGGGATAACTGCTTTTGATTTATTAACTGAATGGCAATGTCTGCGGCTGGCTGACTAAAATACTGATGAAATTTCTCCAAAGGAATACCACTCTCACAAGCCCCACAGAGTAAATGCTGTTTGAGGAAGACTTGATAGTCCGGATTACACACCGCACTTTCCACCTCACCCCTTAGCAATAAATCCGGGTTATTCCCATAAAAATAATCCAAGGCGTTTTGAGCAATGGGCAGAAAAATAACTAAACCTGGGCTTTTCCGTCCCGCCCTTCCTTGACGTTGACGTAACTGCATGAGTGAACCGGGATAACCGCGCAGTAAGCAACAATCCAGTTCCGGAATATCAATCCCTGCTTCTAAGGCTGACGTTGCCAGAATAATGCTAATTTCTCCTGCACTCAATTGCTGAATAATTTGGCGGCGATGATGGGGCTTCAGCGAACCGTAAAATATCCTAACCTGGGATTTGAGATAGCCTTGTCCCCGTTGTTCTAGATTTTCTTGGATCTGATTTAATAGAGATTTTAAAGAAATGCGACTATTACAAAAAACAATCCCCTTGAGTCCTTGATCTAACCAAGATAGGACAATCGCACAAGACTCAATATTGGCATACTTAGATGGGGCTAAACAGAGAGTTGTCCGCGCCGCCGTTGCTGCACCACTGTTTTCTATGAGGTACAGATTTCCCTGTCTTCCACTAAATGTTTCTGCTAATTCGCCGGGATTGCCAATCGTCGCCGTGGCAAAGATATGTTGTAATCGAGTGGAATCTCCCCCACTTTGATCGATCGCTAACCGCAACCGTCGCATTAAATTGGCAAAGTGGGCACCAAAACTACCGCGATAGGTATGGGCTTCATCAATGACTAAGTAACGGAGATTAGCCAGAAACCATTGCCAAGATTGCCATTGGGGTTTAAAAGCTTTAAAGAGTTGATGGTGGAGTAAATCAGGGGTGATACAAACAATTTGCGGCGATTGTTCCAATAATTTAATCCGTTCAGCCATGGGAACATCTCCCGTCAGCATCACCACATTAATCCGCTGGAACTTCGGCATATTGTCAATAATGTCGTGAATTTGCCGCAACTGATCCACCGCCAACGCCTTCAAGGGAAAAATAAATAGGGCGGTGGCGTGGGGATTGATCAGACAGGTTTCCAGAATTGGGAGAAGAAACGCCAGAGTTTTGCCACTAGCTGTCGGGGTGGAGAGTAAAATATCTCTCCCTTGACGCAACGCCTGTAATGAGGCGTACTGATGGGACCACAGAGAGTTGATGCCAATGGTCATTAAAGCATAGCGGAGAACTGGGGGCAAATCCTGGGGTAAGGGTTTCGCCTCCTCCTGGGAAGCGGGGGTAATTTCTAAGGCGGTTAACTTTTCTGCGTCGAGTAGGCTTTGAGCGATCGCACGAAATGCAGGCGGTTGAATCGCGGCTATTTCGGCTTCACTGACTTTGAGGGTTCCCAACTCAGACAACGGAGGGGTTAGGGATAAAGCCGAATGGCTGGCTTCAATCAACTCATGGTGTCGAATTTCCTGGTAGGCGCGTTCCAGATACACTTCTACCTTGGCTCGTTGCTCGGGAAACGCCGCCCAGGTGTAGACAGATAAAGTGGCTTCAAATCGTTGAATGGCTTGGCGTAGGTTCCTGACGCGATCGCCCCTACTCCGCTCTAGGTAAATTAACCCCAAATCATAATGATTTTGCGCCCAATCCAGGGGAGCCTCTGTCTGAGTAAAAACCTGAGCAGCAATTTCGTAGCCAATGCGGACAATTTCCAGATTATCCGTGCGATCGCCCCCAGGAAACTGGTTAATCAACTGACTAATCCCCCGTAGGCGTCTGGCTATATCCGGCTTGTGATAATCGTCTAGTTCAGCCAAAGTCGCGATCGCCCATTCTTGCAGCATAAGGGCAAACGTCTCATTCAGCTTATCTGTGTTCTCCGCCAGGATTGTATGCACCACGGATACATCATTGTTGCTGTTTAAACTAACCAACAACAATTGGTAGAGAAACGTCTTCTGGGTTTCCCAATTTGGATCAGCCATGATCTAAGCCACCATTCTGCTAGCGCGTTATTCCGATCACGTTCGCTTGTTCAATCATTGTACAGTAGGGGACAAGGAACTCTGCGGTTAACCTTCAATCCCACCAATAGTAAATCACCACAGCGTCGCGATCGCGTTGCATTTCCTGATCACAAAGCCCAGCTTCTAATCAATCCATCAGTCGCCGTTTGAGCCGCCAACTGTAGTCTTCATTCGTACCATCAGTTATATCTACTGAGTCAGCTCGCCACTTTTTGCCCAAGTCTAAAAGCTGAGACACGATTGTGTCTTGATTATATCATTGAGCTATAAATTCATTTTTTGATAAATCAACTATTAATAATTTCCTATTTAAGATTTTACTGTAAAGCCCTACACAGTACGCCAATAAAATTGCTATGATAGTCAGTCGATAGGACTACTATATCATTGGTTCAGCGATCAAGTCTGATGCTGTTCCAGAGGTAGTTAGTTAGGGAAGCATCTCAATCCAGCAAAATTATTGGTAGTGGAAGCATTTTGCTTCCTAAAATTTATGACTTATCTACGCCCCTACAGGACGAAGGCTTGGCTTCGACAATTGAATAAGGGCGGGTTTTGTTGCTCAGTTATTAGTGACAAGCTAGTTTGAGTCCCTAAACCCGCCCCTACAGGGGAATACTTGGCTCCTAAGACAAATGACATAAACGAATGACAAATGACTATGCTCAGTCAATCTTACCAACCGTCTACCCTTAAAATGCGCCCCCTATCTTTTTTACGGAATTGGACGATTTTAGTCTTACTATTGCTTTGGTGTACAAGCTGTTCATTTCAAGACTCAGAAGAGATCGATTTAACCCTCAACACCCAAGCTGGAGGGCGTCCTGGACTCTACAGCTTAAGTGGCACAACCAATCTCCCTGATCAAAGTCAAATTACAGTAGCCGCAATTCGCGATTTACGCTTCCCTGATCAGGCGGTGTATGGCGATGAATCGAATGCCCCTTATTCCATTCTCGATCGTCAAGTAGTCAGGGTTGAGGACGGAAAATGGCAAGCCACGTTAAATTTATGGCAGGTAGCGCCCGATGGACATTTCCGGGAAGCATGGCAACTGGAGCAATCACCCATTGGTGACTCCTTGCAACCCTCTGCTGATGTATCATTTGTGGCATTATTTGATCCACAGGGTCAACTGCCAACTGTAGAAAATCAAACCATCCAAACACCAGAACTTGAAGGTCAACTGGTTCGCTTTACGAACGAAGGTCAGCCTTATGTCAAGGTCACTCAAAGCCAACGGATTCCTCTACCAACGGGTCGAAAAACTCCCCCTGTGGTTAAACCTGAAGATATGAATTGGGGTTGGGGAAAGGAGCGCTATGAACTTCCACCACAATCCCCAGCCCCTAAGAATGTGCGTCCGCAACCTTTGAAAACTGAACAAACAAATCAACCGCTTTTGCCCTCAGAATTCTTGCGCTGATGGGCGAGAGGGGAAACTAAGTCGGGGCGGGTGCGAGTTACTTATGGGTGCAAAATAAATGATAGTAGTAAAACCCGCCCCTACACTTAAAACGATTGGCAGTGAAAATTTGCCTTTTGGGATCGCCGAAACCTTGATATACCGTAGGGTGGGCAATGCCCACCAGCCTTAACGCGACGCGGATTGCCTACTCTCGTCGTTCAATAACAAGTTTCAAACGAGCAACGAGCGCCCCAATCGCGCCGACAGCGGCTATGACGGGAAACAACGTCACACCAACGACTCCACCCACAACGCCAACGGTTAGGGGAATTTCGATTAAGATTTGCTCCTCTTCGTTCTTGACGATAATCCGGCGAATGTTACCCTGATGGATCAGTTCCCTCACTTTGCCCACTAAGTCATCGCCACTAATGGTGAATTCTTCGACATTGACTTGGGTAGTGGTATCAATCTCAGGTTCAATAGACTGTAACTCATTTTCTAGAGGAACAGTTTTAGCGTTAATCTCCTCGAAGCTTTCTTCTGTGCGAATTGGTTCGTTCATCCTTAAGCTCTTGTATGTTACTACCTTTCAGGGTAGCGAACTCAGTTGCTGGAGAGTTAACCAGTTGGATTGAATTGATTCGATGATTCGGGACAATATAAAGAAATCTATACCATATATTTTGGCACAATGCCTCTAGAGATACTTGACAAGGAAAGAAAATATGTACCCAAAAATTTTGATAATGATTTTTTTTCTGACTGGATTAGGATTAGTGACTCCCATTCGGGCAGAAAATGCGGATCAGGTTCGCCAGTTATTGGAAACTGGAGCCTGTCGCCGATGTGACTTGGAAGGGGCGAATTTGAGAGATGCAAACTTGAAATTCGCTGATCTCAGAGATACTGACTTGAGAGATGCGGATTTGAGAGGGGCGGATCTCACACAAGCCGATTTGAGACGGGCAGATTTGACCGATGCGAATCTCAAAGGGGCTGATTTGAGAGGGACTTATTTAAGATTAACCAATCTGACTGATGCAAACCTTAGACGGGCTAACCTTTGCGGTGTGATTATGCCAGATGGTGAAACCTCTGAGCAAGGGTGTGATTGATATTATATTCACTCACTCCAAGACATCTGAGTCAAAATCTGCGGAATGTAGGTTTTAGGATTCGTTAGCGAGGTTTAAGACTCGTTGATACAACTGGGGACTGACGCGAAAACCAGCTTGATGGATCAAGGCATCCATGAGGGGTTGAACTTGGGGGATGAGGTTTCTTTGTTTGGCTGTGACCAGAATGCCCAGAATCCCAATGATAGAAAGTCCAAGCTGACGGGCTTCCCGTCGTCCTAGGCGTTCATCAATAAGTAGGTCATCGGCTTTGAGTTCAAGCGCTAGGGCTATGGCGTTGGCTTCTCCGGCATCAAGTCCCCGATCACGCTGAAGTTGATGGGCGATTGTGGCATCGGTGGAAGATCGGGTTTGAATCCAATCAAGCTGGAGAATGGCAGGAATAGCGGGATTATTGGCAGCCGCAAGTTCTTCGGCAACGAGGGTAGGAATGATGACGGTTTGGTAGAGGGTTTCTAGCAACCAGAGATGATTGACCAAGGCTAGATTACAGAGGGGGGAAGTGTCGCTGACAACGATCATAGCCAGCCCCGATCGCGCAGGTGTTGCACGTCTTGCTCAAAGTCTTCAACATCATAGTGGACGCAGATGCCGCGATCGGCGATGAGTTTTTGGAACTCCATCAGATCGATTCCGGCAATTTTGCTGGCGCGGCTGAGGGTGATGCGTTCTTGCTTAAACAGAGCGATCGCAATTTCCCGCAGCCAGTCGCTCTGGTTGAAGGTGTCGGTTTTGGTGAGACTGTCGGGGAGATCGAGGGTAATTTGCATAGTAATTCCCTAGCGCTATAGGTTTATTTAGAGTCAAACCGGGGACGTTTACTCCGCCTTGTGTAGGATTTTTGATGGTAGTGAGCGCTCTTGCATACTACGGGATAAGGCTTGACGCTGAGTGTAGTACATCCGCACATGGGGAACTTCAGTTTAAGTTAGCTGATATTGTCCGCTAACCACAGACTCCTATATCACCGTTCGCTCATTTGACAACGCACTTTTTGAGAATGCGAGCTAGCAGCTTGTCAATAGAGCCTCTTTATTTCATTAACCAGTTCTCGATGCTAAAATTTTCCCCTTCTGCTTCGATTTGATCTGGAGCCAATGGAGAGATAAAACTTGGTGGATCAAAGGTTGGCACTGGATCGATCATTGGGGGAGAATATTCAAATTTATCTCTGATAAAGTTTTCCTCGTCAAGTGGATTATTGCATTCACCATTTGTACAGGAAAACGAAAACCCGCTGGATTCGCATGAACCATTGGCACAGCTTATCCCGCCACCCATTACGCTACCACTAAAATCACTAAAATCTCCTAAAGGGACACATTGATCGCCACCGCCAGAACAACTCACACCCACACTAGCCGCAGTCTGGCTGAAGGCTGGTTCTCCCGATATTAATTGGAGCCAAATCAGCCCAACCAGCCCTAGTCCTCTGGTTAATACATATCTGACTTTCATTGTTTTCTAACCAGGAAAGTATATAACCCCAATTATAGACACACTGGATAATATTTGTCAGGGTTATCATATCTGTGGGCATTAGGATGGTGGCAAAGCTTTATTTGTGCGACTCTTGATGTGTTTCCTCCTTCTGTTCGCACTCGTCATCATCATTGTCCTCGCACTCTTTTTGCGCTTCGTATTCCTTAAGCAATTGCGCCACTCGCTCTTGAATTTCCAAATGTCGGGCTACGCCTTCGTAGGTATAACGGTTGTAGCCATTGCGCTCAATCAGGGTTTCAATATTGCTAATCCGTTCCTCTGTATTCGGGTGAGTGGAGAGCCATGCAAATAAGGGGCGATCGCGGTCTTGTTCATTTAACGTAATCATTAGATTATGCAGTCCATCCGCCGCATAACCACTAGCGACTAAAATCTTTGTCCCCAACGCATCGGCTTGACGTTCCATGTCCCGGCTATAGTCGAGAACAATTAAATTCGCGGCGGTGCGACCAAAGGGAATATATTGGGTAACATTGGCAATCAGATTCCCCTCCGTCACCAACTGAAAGCCATGGGATAATACCGCATGAGCCAGTTCATGAGCCAATAACCCCGCCAACTCCGCCTCAGATTCCGTTTTCAAAATCGCGCCAGCATTGACAAATACCTTCCCACCTGGTAAAGCAAAAGCATTTAGTTGGTCATCCATGACCACATAAAACTCATACTCAAACTCATCCCGCCCAGCAACGATCGCGAGTTTGTTGCCAATTTCCCGTACATACTCCAGCACCTGTTCATCCTCAACCATGGGGAGTTGCTTTTGTACCCTTCCGGCGAAGCTTTCACCCACGGCTGATTCACCGCGCAGCATTAATGTGGTGGTTTCAATTGCCGAAATCGGACCAAAGAGATTTCCGGTAAAAATATAACCCAACGCCCCCGTAACCACATTCGCGATCGCGTTTCCCCTCAGTTCACTCCGCAGGCGCGATCGATACCGTTCTAAATTCTCGTCCGCTAGCACCTCAAACTCCTCCGCTTGGGGATGATTGAAGTTAAACATGGCAAACTGACGGGCGGCTAGAGAAGCTTCTAACCAGCGTTTGGTATTGGCTAGGGCGATAACTTTAGCTTTAATTAAATCCGGCTCATTTGGATATAAGGTTGTCGCCCGCTCCAATATCTGAATCGCCTCATCTTGACGGTTATACTCCTGGAGGACTTGAGCATAGCGTAGATGAGCCGGAATAAATTCTGGTTGCTGTTCGACTAAAAACTGGAGGGGGATAAGAATTTTGGTTTCTAGCTGCTGTTCTAACCCTTCCTCCGACTGACGCCAGTACACCGCACCCGCCGGTGAGAGTTCGCTGGGTTGATAAATAGCGGTGGGTTTGTCTGGGGCTGCTTCCGTTTCAAAAGAGGCTTTCGCTTCCTGATAAAGCTGTTGGGCGGCGGTAAATTGACCGCTCATGTAGAGGCTATCGGCTTCAATCAGCTTCTGTTGACGTTCCCGTTGTTCGGGTGTCAGTTCTGGAATTTCGGCTGCGGTTTCTGTGTCTTCTTCTGCATCAGCCGAGTCGTCGCTGGGGGTTTGTGAGGTTGGTGTCGTCTCTACTTCGGTAGAGTCTTCCGCCGTGGTTTCTGTGTCTTCTTCTACATCAGCCGAGTCATCGCTGACGGTTTCTGGGGTTTCTATTGTCTCTACTTCGGTAGAGTCTTCAACTGTAGATGAGGGGGATTGAGTATTTAACTCTGGTGGTGTTTCCTCTTCAGGGGCTGAAGGAGTTGAACGCGGCAAAGCATCTGGGATGACGATAGTTTCTGGCGTTTCCGAGGAATCCTCAGCGACGATCACTGAAGCGGAAGCGGCTGGGGGACTGTCTGGAATGACAATAGTTTCAGCCGTGTTTGCGGGTAATTGGTGTTCAACCGCGACTTGTTCAGGCGATCCGATCAACATCTGGTGATCGAGGGGATCTGGCGTCTGAACCCTTGGCTCACTGTGGGAATCTAAAACGGTTAGATTTTGAGTAGAACGAATGGATTCAGGAGTTTTCGCAGACTCGGCTAAAACGATAGAGGTCGAAGTTGGCAGTAGGATGCCTAAGGAGAGTAGGAGGGAGTTCCAGAGCAGTTTCATCAGCCGATCTCCAGGGATTGCTCGTTAGGGTTTGATTGTAGCCTTGACGCTCCCCGCTCTTGCATAGGCGGGGATTCTGCTGACAGAGCAGGCTGTGGAAGTTGCCATAATCTAACTCTCGCTACGGTCGTCAAACACCGTCTACCCAGTCGGTTTAGGTCAATACCTAACTTTCTGGCTACTTTTCTTAAAATATTAGCACTGCCGTTTAAATCAGCATTTACAATTGTGCCATTTCCACTACGGTACAAGCCACGCTTTACTCGTCTTCCTGGGTAGGGTCGAGGAGAAATATTACTACTTCTCCCCTCCCATCCGAAACCGTGCTTGCGATTTTCACCGCACACGGCTACTCAATGTGTTTCCTTTTGTCACTACAGGACTTCAGACTACCATCTAGGGCAGTCTTTTCATCGTGGCAATGCCGATGTAACAGTTGTAGGTTTTTCCACTCATCCTTGCCGCCTAGCGCTCTAGGGATTTTGTGGTCTACTTCTATCACGTCCCATTCTTGGAAGCGTAGTTCGCACCAAGGACATTTACCCTTTTGTTGCTTGAGCAACTTAGCCTTTCGATTAGGCATTTCGGGGTGTTTTCCTAATCTTGAACTCCAGTAAACTAGGTCGTCATCGAATGGACTTTTATCGCCTTTAACTTTTACAAAAGTGGTGCTACTGCTGCTAAATTCCTTATGTAAAAGTAACCGCAGGGGGTTCGCTTCCCCTATCCTGGTTGCGAATACCCAGTTATTGCCATTTATGGTTATCCAGTATTTGGCATGACCATCGTTGATGTTTCCACAACGACGTTTTGCCCATCTACGAAGTTTCAGGTATGTTAGGTGGTCTTGTTTGGCTAATTCTCCAACTGTTTGTGCGTCAGAGTTTGAGAAGTAAGAAGTCCATCCCCTTATTACAGGGTTAAGGTCTTTAATCAGAGCCGCTTGGGATGAAGACCTATGCTTTTTGATGATTCTTCCGACCTGTTCCTGATGTGCCTTACTCGCCTTCTTTGATGGGGTGATGAGTGTGTTAAATCCCAATATCCTACCTTGAGCGTTTATGTTACTCCGGTATTTACCAGCAGGGTATTGCCGGATGTTGTGACCTAGAAAGTCAAATCCAGCTTTACCATCCTCACTTAACTCTGGATGGAGTGTATGAGTTAGCCTCGTCTTTTCGGGTTTTAACTCCAGACCAATACCACTTAACCATTCCGAGATTATTTCCCGGCATCTTTGGACAACAGACTTATCCTCGTGTAGGACAACGAAATCGTCGGCGTACCGAATTAAATTGGGTGTTTTAAACTTGGTTCCTTTTTTGTGAAACCAAGTTTCCCTCATGGTATGACTCATTTCGGGAAATTCCTTTTTAATCCGTTCTTCCAATCCGTGGAGGGCGATATTTGCCAGTAGTGGGGAAATGACCCCGCCCTGTGGTGTTCCCTCAGATGTAGCAGTAAATGCTCCTTGGTCTATTACACCAGATTTCAGCCAAGCTTTTATTTGTTGCCTGACCTTACCTTTGATTTTCAACTTTTGAAGCAGTTTCTCATGGTTGATGCGGTCAAAGCATTTGGCTATATCCGCGTCTAATACGAATTTAGCTTTACTCTGAATACAATTCTTAATTTGTTTTACCGCATCGTGGCATGACCTTCCTGGTCTAAAGCCATAGGAGTTTGGCTCGAATATTGCCTCCCATTCTGGCTCAAGGGCATTTTTGATTACCGCTTGTAAGGCTCGGTCGTACATTGTGGGTATTCCTAGTGGTCGTTTTTCATCTCTTCCGGGTTTTGGTATCCATACCCTGCGAGTAGGGCGGGATTTTCCCGTTAGTTTGAGTTGACCTACTAGCTCAAATCGTGCTGTTGGGGACAGAGATTTTACACCATCCACTCCTGCCGTTTTCTTGCCAGTATTATCTTGTGTAACCCGTCGTACCGATAAGACCCTGTTATACCAAGACCTCATCAACGTCTTTTGGAGTTTACGAACTCGCTTGACATCGCCGCGACGTGAAGCAGCATAGATTCGCTTTTGTAACTTGAAGACGTATCGTTCGGCTGTTCGCCAATTGATAGACTTCCATCCCTCTGTATTTAGTGAATCAGAATTAGGCTTGTTCATCACTACTCATGACTCTAGCTTTCACACATTGCGGTTCACGTCTGCGTATCCCGGCAATTACGCCATCCCTTTTCAGGCATTACCCGTTGTTTCGGGTTGGGCTTTTGCTTCTTGAACCATCCCACCTATCCATTGCATCTGGCTTGACTACCTACCTTATCAATCGACCTCGATAAGGAGCAATGGATGGGTTGCTTCGTTCCTACTATCCATTGATAGAGTCTTTAGGGCGTGTCTCTCCACCGGGGTTTTAAGAGGTGTGCTATCTCGGTAGCATAATCCTGATAGTCTTTTACCCTTGTCGGATGTTTCCGACCCAAGAGGTAGGTGTGAACCTACAAGCTTATTTCCCTTGGCGGAGTGGTTACGGTGGTTCGGATGACACTTCGTTTGTTCTACCCAATGAACTCTTGCTTGCAGTAGGTGCTTTCAGCTATTACCACCTATTACTGCTTTCACCCCCGCTTTACAGATTTGATAGTCAGTCTCTTCTGTAGGGGCTACCAGATGTCTGGTAGTCTGTGTGCTTTCAACCCCACACCAGGGCGATAGGATTTAGTGTTTTCTGGATTGGGTTATGATGTCAGTGTGACCATTTTTCCCTTCCTCCCCTAGTTGTCTTAGCTGTTGCTCGACTAGGTTTCTTCACCTATATGGATAGTAAGTTGTCAATTAGTAGAGGATTAAAGTGCGAACTCTACCCTATTGGGTTACTCTACTAAAGCCTGGAATCCCCCCTATTTCTAGGTTTCTCCAGAACGAATCGCACATGCTTTCCACCCGTCTGGTTTTTCACCAAACTTAGGTAGGGAGTCTCCATCAAGATAACTAGCTTTACTGGTATATGCCTCTTCGGTGACTTCTAAGTGAATGCCATAAACTTCACACAATTGCTGCAATCGGTCTTTTAGTTTACCCAATGGCATTTGAACAAATTTTTGGTTGTTCAGTCTACCCATATTGGCATTATCTTTGAACCCCTCATTCCATCCTAGAACAATCGTACTTATGCCATATTTTAAGCAGTGATTGATAATCAACCGAGCTGCCTTGTTAATGCCATCCCTCATCCGGTGATTGCGTTTACGGGTCACTCGGTCAAGAAAGGTATCCCAGTACCCCTGTGGTTTTCCTTCTTTCCTGGTCGAAACCTGCTTATTCCAGTATTGATTAAATGCTTTCATGGCACGGGCATCAATTAGAAAAGAGTTGCCCCGAGTATCAACACAAGCAGCTAGATTGTCGGCTGTACCTAAATCAATTGCTAATGCTTGGTCGTCAATCCCCACGAATGTCTCCTGTTTGGGAATTTCGTAGGAAGCCTCCAGGTAAAAAACACCATTTTTAGGCAAAATAGTCCATTCCTTGACCTTAGCAATATCAAGGTTGCTTGGAGCAGGTAGCCTGAAGCTATCAATTCCGAACCAACGCCTAACGGTTAAACAAGCGTGAAAACTGAAGTTGACCATCAACTAGCTTAGGCTTCTGTCCTCCTGAATTGGGATAAGCTACCTTGAACAGCCTTGACCCTTTTAGATAACTGGGTGGCTTAGGCTTATTTGGTAATTGCCCTTTAAACCAAGCTTGACGCAACCCTTTGTAAGACCTGAACGCTTCAGCGACACTTAATAGGGTTTGCTGTGCGGGTGTTGAAGGTAGGGACTGGGCAATCTGACTCTTTCCTATACTGGGTTCGTAAATCAAATCAAACTTTCCAGTCAGGAGTTTATTTGTCTTGAAAAACGTTTGACGAGCAAAGTACACGCCCATGTTATAGAGTTTTCCTGACTGTTCGCAGAGATACTCCAGAACCGCTTTTGTCTCTTTGTCGGGATGCAGCAGCATTTGCTGTACCCCTCTAGGTTTCTTTTTCTTAGGCATTGCCGAACTACGCTCTCTTACACTTTTACTCCCTCAACATCGTCTTTCTCCCACTCAATCTCTATTAGTTCACTAATACTCCTGAGTCCAAAATATTTGCAGAGCGTCTTGACTGTGTGGTTGTCGATCCGATCAAAGTGGTTTCGACACAACTTACCTACGGTCGTGGGGCTTAATCCCGTTTGAGCCGCTAAAGTTTTTTGATTTAAGCTTTTCTGTTTCATTAACGTTGGCAGCTTGCTGATCACTTTCATGTCTTTATACTACCATCACATGGTACTACGATGTCAATATCGTAATTAGCTGTTGCCGCGATACTATTATCGTGTTATCTTTAAGGCATAGAGAAGGCGCCCGTCTACCGCGTCTGGCGGGGCTTGGAACTCCTGGGAACATTCTTTCGCTCCCCGGTCGATGGAAAGTGGATTGCTGAACCCTTCTGCTGCAACGACAAGAAACACTACAACACTCACGCCCAAGCCCAAGCCGCCATTGTCCAGGCTTGGAGCCGCCGCTAGTTGATTAGCTCTCAGGGTGGGTCAGTCCTGCCCTGCTCAAGTTCTGAGTAGTTGGCTCTACGACCAGCCAGAATTGAGACACGTTGTATCTTTCCTAGAGGATGCTGCTATTGAGGTCGTGAAAGCGTCGAAACAATAGCAGTTTTTTGATTGGTGAAAAATCCCCCATTATTCCTTTATAATGGGGGTTGTTTTTGTCAGCACCGAAGCCATTCAGAGATACATCAATGACCCTCACCACACTTAAAGGGGGTAGGCGACTAAAGTCGCTACCGCGCATTCCTCTCCGGTCTAAAGACACGGAGTTTCCTGCGACGGAGGATCTTTTTTCTGGCTGAATGAGGGGTTAACCTTCTATCTGACTCTCGCTTTAGATCCTTGGTTCCACTGAAGTTTGGGATGTGCCCACGAAGAGTGCGATCGCGCTTGATCTGCTTAAGGGCGAGTTAACCTCCCTAATCGATTGCCCCATCTACAGTAGTCCAGCGACTCGCCCTAATATTTAATCAAATAAATTTTTAAGGAAATCCATGGATTAACCAATCAAACTCGTGGAATTTACTTAATTTTATTTCTTCGGAAATTATCCTGTTTGTAATTCCACGGTATTTTTTGAGATCAGCTCGACAATCTTTATAAAAATTTGATTAAATAGGAAAAAAATAATTCAGACAATCAATGGGCAATCTTATGCAATCACAAGCAGCTTCTCCCCAAAATAATCGCCCTTGGTATGAAAAAGAGGACGGGACTTGTGCCATTTTAGAGGCAACCCTCGTTGACATTGGAGCTAATCAACCGCCTCACCTGATGTTCCCTGTCCACTGGGCTAAGTCCCTAGAGATTTTGCCGCAAGCGAAACGCATGGCAGACGAACACCAAGCCATGTTAGTCTTACTTCTCCATGGAGAAGCATCGAACAGCGAAATTATGTCCCTGGTCTTACAATTAGCAGAGACTCAAGTTCTGCCGTTATGGATTGGCGAACAAAATCGCCGGAAAGTGGATCAAATTATTTCTATGCTCTCCAACCAGCTTCAAGGTTAAACCTAGCCCAAAGCCTGCCCTTGAGCGAAGCGAAGGGGTTATACCAAATCCGGGGAATGCTACCCTCGTTCTAACCTAGTCCGCGCAGGCATGGAAATACTTGAGCAGCTTCGTAGATACGATGAAGTAGGGGGAGCAGGGGGAGCAGGGGGAGCAGAGGGAGCAGAGGGAGCAGGGGGAGCAGGGGGAGCAGAGGGAGCAGGGGGAGCAGGGGGAGCAGAGGGAGATGTTAGCTGTTCAGTTATTTCTGCCTTCTTGCACTAGTCCGCGCAGGCGGACTTTGTTTGTGTAGCAGCGATTTCAATCGCCTCTTGCAGGGGGTAATAAAGGCTAAGAAATTTTTTCCACAGACCAATGTTTAATCACACGGAGTTGTGTTGGGTGTGTCCCTGAGGCATCGGGTGCTTTATCCTGCTGGGCTTCTATTGCCTTGTGCAGAAATTCCATTTGCTCCTTAATCTGTTTAAATTGACTTTGAAGTTTTTCTAAGTCCGAGGGAGTAAGCGCAGGGGTCACATTCTGCGGTTCGCTCATGGCTTTTTTGGACGCATAAGCCATGTAGGTTTGGGCTGAAGCAAACTTGGCGGCGGCGGATTGTACTGTGGCTTGAGCAGAACTCCCAGAAGGTGCCGTCACCAGTGAGGTACTAATCACAAAGGGAGGGGATGACGGTGCAGGTTCTGGTTTGAATTCTGGCTGGGGAGTCGGTACAGGTTTCGGTTTAGTCACTTGGGGTAATGACAAGGCGGGTTCCGGTTGACTCTGTTGGGGTGGTGGTTCTGATTCGGATTGAGTCTGCTTGTGTTCTGAAGACGCCTGGAGTTCGCTTTGGAGTTCTTCATCCAAAAAGGAAGCTAAGCCAGAGGCGGTTAATCGAGATTCTTCAGCTTTGAGAGATTCTAACAATTGGTCTCGTTCTTTCAAATTTTGCTCCAAACTGGAGAGTTGGGCTTGTGCCGCCGCCGATTTACGGGCAGACTGACGCCAACCTGTTACGGCGATGCTAGACGTTCCTGCAGTTAAGGCGAGTACAGCCGCTAAACCTAGGTAAGGCATTGCCACATCGGGATCTCTGAGCTGCCCATGAAATATCGGTTCATCTTGAAGTTGAATGGTTACTGGCTGATCCCCAAAGATAGCTAAGGGCAAGGTCAACACACCAAAGACTGCTGCCGAAATAACCGCTGGTATAATCACGAATCGTTGTAGTGGAGAACCCGTCATAATATATAGTTCCTAGTGACAATTTACAGTAGTCGTCCTACTGCTGATTACTATTAAGATTTGGCTAGAGAAATTCCGATTGGCAGAAGCACGTCAATGAGTGCTAGTTTTAGATTAATCTTTGTATCAAAAAATGTCCATATATTTTTATGAACTTCTGATTAAGAATCCAGGAATTAATCCGTATTTTTACAAAGACTTTACATATTCATAATAGCTTTACAATTAAAGTTCTAAGAGAGAAAATATTACTCATACGAGGGAACATAAGAGAGGGACTTTTGGTCAAACTTGACAGGTTAATCAACAGTCTTAACCAAAAACTACCAAGCTCTACCCTGTTCTCACAATTTTTGGCTGAGTTCTTAACCCTAAGCCAGTTGGCTGTAACCCCTAGACTTTATCTAGAATGTTTACTAGACAGGAAAGTGATCGGTTTGAGGAGTCGATCGGAATAAAAGTCCACCGCAACTTACAGGAATTGCCAAGCCGAGGTTGAAATCATCACCGTTTCTGATTCGGATGTCCACAGCACTATGTTTAAATTCTTCCGAGACCCGCTTTTATCCATTAGCCACACCCTATCCCTGTTTCTACACAGGATGTGGAATCTCTTGACATCATTTCCACGCCACCCAGATCGGTGTAGAGACAAGCCTGGGGGTGTTTCCCCATTTGTCCAAGACCAACAGACTCAGACCAACAGATACCGGATGGGAAAATCCCGGGGCTTGCGCCGAGGTATTTGTTTCGCCTTAGCCTTCCTCTTGTCACTGGTGATGGGCGTAGATTGGTCGGCTGATTTACCTGTGGCGGCGACGAACAATCCAGTAATTACCGTTACCTTCCCCCTTTCGACCCAGGGTGCGAAAATCGTGGATGCGACGGGTCAACTTGTCCTGCTGCGAGGCGTGAACTGGTTTGGTATTGAAACCGAAATGCACGCCCCCCACGGTTTGTGGAAACGGGACTACAAAGATATGTTGGCTCAGATAAAAGGATTAGGATACAACATGATCCGACTTCCTTATGCCGTAAAATCCCTCAGATCAGAAGACGTGACGGGTATTGACTACAGTATCGGTGCCAATGCCGAACTGGAAGGAAAATCGCCCCTAGAGGTGATGGATATGATTATCCAGGAAGCCGATCGCCAAGGGTTAATGATTCTGTTGGACTCGCACCGACTCAACGACGAACGGATTCCCGAATTGTGGTACGGTGATGGCTTCACAGAGGAAGACTGGATCGACACCTGGAAACTGTTAGCCAGACGCTACAAAAATCAATTAAACGTGATTGGGGCTGACCTGAAAAACGAACCCCATGGTCGCGCCAGTTGGGGAACTGGGGATTTGGAAACCGATTGGCGACTGGCGGCGGAACGCGCTGGGAATGCGATTCTGGAGATAAACCCGGATTGGTTAATTGTTGTCGAAGGGGTGGAAAATAACGTTCCTGGTCAAAAACTGGCTATTCATTGGATGGGCGCCAATTTAGAGGGCGTGGAACGATTCCCAGTGCGATTGTCCCGTCCCAACAAAGTGGTGTATTCCCCCCATGAATACGGTGCTGGTGTCTTTGATCAACCCTGGTTTTCTGAACCGAGTTTTCCCCAAAATCTCACCCGTCGCTGGGAAATTGGCTGGAATTATATTGCTAGAAAAGGGATCGCGCCGATCTTTATCGGTGAGTTTGGCGGACGACAAGTTGATTCCCAATCCAAGGAAGGCGTTTGGCAACGGAAGCTGGTTAATTTTGTGCAGAAAGAGAATCTGGGTTTTGCCTACTGGAGTTGGAATCCCAATAGTGATGATACTGGAGGACTGCTCAAAGATGACTGGTTGACGGTGGAGGAACCGAAGCAAGACTTACTGCAAGGAGTCCTAATTGCCACTCGGTTTACCCATAAGCCCGCAACCGCGTTAATTCCTAATATTAAACCCACTCCGTCCATAGGGATTAATCCCACCCCAAAACCTCGTCCCCGTCAACCGGAATTAAAAGTGACTTCGACGATGCGATCAGATTGGCAAGATGGGTTTTGTTTGAGTATTGAGGTAAGCAATCCCACAGATCAGGCGGTGAAGGATTGGCAAGTGCAGTTCCAGATGAATCAGGCGACAATTAGTCAGACGTGGAATGGGAACTTTAAAGCCCAGGGTTCAGAGTATGTCGGAAAACCCTTAGACTGGGGACGCGCGATCGCACCGGGAGAAAGCCAGGAGTTGGGATTTTGCGCTGATAAGCGAGGTTCGGATTATCAGCCGCGACAACTTTCAGCAGTAGCGGTTAGCCCTAACTCTGAGTTTTCCCCCGCCGTTAGGATTCCCACCACTCCACCCCAATTAAAAGTCGTCTCTAATCTACAATCCGATTGGCAAGAGGGATTTTGCATGAGTTTAGCGGTAATCAATCCCACGGATAACAAAGTGCGCGACTGGCAAGTGCAATTTAACCTTAATCAGGCGGCGATTAATCAGAGTTGGAATGGGAATTTTCAACAGAAAGGATCGCACTATATTGTCACGCCGATGGATTGGGGACAGGTGATTGAACCGGGACAAAAGCGTGATTTGGGATTTTGTGCCAATAAGCAGGGTTCCGATTACCAGCCTCAGCAACTTGTGGCGTCGAGTCGATAATAGGGTATAAATAAAAGAAGTAGGGACACGATATGTCGTGTCCCTACTCTATGTGGGTACGTTAGAATGTTTTTCCCAACAAAATGCAACTCTTTGCGGTTATTATTAATGGTCACTGGCAACCCGGAATCGGTGATCCTACGTTCATGGGCTGGTTTACAGTTGTGGTGTATTTCATCACAGCGTTATTGTGCCTGATTTGTGCCTTACCTCATCGGCTCGTCCTTCTACAGCGAGTGAATCGAAATCTTTGGCTATGGGGATTCTTCGCCCTTATTTTAGTATTGCTGGGTATTAACAAGCAACTCGATCTTCAGTCTTGGTTGACTACAGTTGGCAAGGAATTAGCAATATCCCAGGGTTGGTATCAGCAGCGCCGCATGGTTCAGGTGCAATTCATTGGGGGAATCGTGATTGCGGCGTTAATTTTACTCTCAGTTATCGGACGCGCCGTCTATGCTGAACGACTAACCTATCGATTAGCGCTTTTAGGTCTAATGTTTCTTTCTTGTTTTATTGTCATTCGCGCCTCATCATTTCATCATATTGATGCCTTGCTAGGTTGGCAACTGGTGGGATTGAGAATGAACTGGATATTGGAATTAGGAGGTATCGCTTGTATCGCGATTGCCGCAATCAGGACAATTTCCGAGCGTTGGTCTACTAAGAATTCATAAGCCACAAATCCTATGAAACAATCGGCAAACCAGCTAAAGCCATGGCAATTTCCTGGTCACTATACTCGCTATCACATAATCGTCCCGCGTGATAATCAAGGTAAGATTGCATGTCAAAATGACCGTGACCACATAAATTAAATAAAATCGTGCGGCTAATCCCTTCTTCCTTACAGCGTAAGGCTTCGTCAATTGCCCCTTTAACCGCGTGGTTGGCTTCCGGTGCGGGTAAAATCCCTTCAGCACGGGCAAACATGACCCCCGCTGCAAAACAACTTAATTGGGGATAGGCGCGGGGTTCAATTAACCCTAATTCAACTAAATGACTGATTAGAGGACTCATTCCGTGATAGCGCAATCCACCTGCGTGAATCCCTGGCGGCACAAACGAACTGCCTAATGTGTGCATTTTAACCAAGGGGGTTAGATGAGCCGTATCGCCAAAATCATAGGCGTATTTTCCTTTGGTTAAGGTTGGACAAGCGGTGGGTTCTACGGCGACAAATCGAGTCGTTTCTTGCTTACCCCGTAACTTGTCACCCAGAAAAGGAAAGGCAATTCCAGCAAAGTTGCTCCCCCCACCTGTACAAGCGACAATAATATCCGGATAATCCCCTGCCATTTCTAATTGGGTTTGTGCCTCTAACCCAATCACCGTTTGATGTAAAAGAACATGATTTAGAACGCTACCTAAGGCATAGTTAGTGTTTTTATTCCCTAACGCTACCTCCACCGCTTCACCGATCGCAATCCCTAAACTGCCTGTACTATGGGGATTATCTGCCAGAATCGAGCGTCCAGCTTGGGTTTCATTGCTGGGACTGGGGATGACTTTGGCACCATAAGCTTCCATTAAAGCGCGTCGATAGGGCTTTTGTTCGGCGCTGACTTTCACCATATAAACCACAACCTCTAAGTCAAACAGCGCCCCAGCAAAGGCTAAGGCTGAACCCCATTGTCCCGCCCCGGTTTCTGTAGTTAGGCATTTGATTCCAGCCTCTTTGTTGTAGTAGGCTTGAGCAACGGCGGTGTTAGGTTTATGACTTCCGGCTGGACTAACGCCTTCATATTTATAGTAGATTTTGGCAGGTGTATCCAGGTGTTTCTCTAAGCGTCTGGCACGATAAAGAGGAGTGGGACGCCATTGACGATAAATTGATTGTACAGGCTCAGGAATTTCTATTTCCGGTTCGGTGCTGACTTCTTGTTGAATTAATGCCATAGGGAAAAGCGGTTCCAAGTCAGTCGGCGTAATCGGTTGACCGGTGGCGGGATTGAGAACTCCTGGTAAGGGTTTGGGTAAATCCGCTTGGATGTTGTACCAAGCTTTGGGCATTTGGCTTTCGGACAGGGTATATTTAATCTGCATATTAGTTAGTGAGATTAGGGTTTAGGCAAATCGTCATGGCTGAGATTTATCTTATATAGCATTTTCATTTAAGATGTGAAACTAGGATTGAGGGAGGAATGGAACAGGGAACAGTAAGGATGAAATCGGATATTATGAGATGGCTATTTTCTGGATTAAATGAGCAACAAGTTGACGAGTCCATTCCCTCGGTTCACCCGGCTTGGTTGTTAGCCTGGGGGCAATTTCGCGCTGAACCGCCAAATTGTACATTCTTGATTCCCAACCAGTTAGCGGTAAGTCTGATTCAACCCGCTTTTAGTCCTCAAGGAGACTATGGGGTAGTTGGGGATATCTGGTTAAGTAATTCTGTCAGATTGTTGCAACTCTTAGGAATTGCACCTAGGGATTGGCGGGGAACAGATCAATCATTGGTGGCGCTACTGTGGGAACGTTGGGGACAGGATTGTTTAGATTACCTGGAAGGGGTATTTGGACTAGCGATTTGGCATCAGCCGAGTCAGAGGTTGTGGTTGGTGCGCGATCGCGTCGGCGGTAGGACGTTATATTATACAACTATGGGTTCCTCTTGCTGGATTGCGCCTCGGTTGAGAACCCTGCGCCCCCACCATTCAGCCGACTTGGATTTAGTTGCGTTGCGGGATTATTTAGGTTGTGCATTTGTCCCCGGAGAACGCACACTTTGGCAACAGGTGCGGGAATTGCGCCCAGGTACGGTGTTACAGTTACCCGATGGACAGCCAGAACCTTACTGGCAACCTCAAGAACAAATTACCCATCCTCAGCACAGTTTATCATGGCACGCTCAACAGTTGCGATCGCGCCTCGATCAGGTGGTTCAGGAATACTTACCCAATACTGAACCTGTGGGGGTTTATTTATCGGGGGGATTGGATTCGAGTTGCATCACTGCACTCACGGCTAAATTTCATCCCCATCCAGTTCATACCTACTCGATTCATTTTGGCGCAGATTGTCCCAATGAATTAGAATTCTCCGATTTAGTTGCCCAACATTGCCACACGCAGCACCACATCTTAGAAATTACTCCAGAACAAATGTGGGGTCAATTACCAATAACTATGGCACAGTTGGATGATCCGATTGGTGATCCGTTAACGGTTCCCAATTATTTATTAGCCCAACTAGCGAAAGAAGCGGTTAAGATTATTCTCAATGGCGAAGGGGGAGATCCCTGTTTTGGTGGACCGAAAAATCAGCCGATGTTGCTTAACCAGTTATACGGTTCTCCGGACAATAACCCTAATTTAGTTGCGGCTTATTTGAACTCCTTTAAAAAATGCGCTGCTGATTTACCGAAGTTGTTGAATCCAGAGATATGGGATTCGGTTAAAACCACGCCATCTGTCTTTGAGGCGGACTTATTTTCATCGGCGCAGTATCTGAATCGGTTAATGGGACTCAATATTAAATTTAAAGGTGCGGATCATATTTTAACCAAGGTGAATAATCTGACTCGTGCTGCTGGATTAGAAGGGCGTTCTCCCTTATTTGACCAGCGAATTGTGCAGATGGCAATGGAAACTCCGCCGGAATATAAGCTGGCGGGAAATCAGGAGAAAGCCGTCCTCAAGCAAGCCGTTGCTGATATCTTACCAGCGGCAATTATTCAGCGTCCCAAAAGCGGGATGATGGTGCCGGTGCAGTTTTGGTTTCGTCACTATTGGCAACGACAAACCAAGGCGTTGTTGTTGTCGAAAAAATGTGCTATATCGCCTTATTTAAATCAGGCAGTAATTCGCGATTGGATTGAGTATCGTGGGGATAACTGGAACCGTTATGGGGTGAAACTTTGGTTATTGGTGAGTTTGGAATATTGGCTTAATTGTTGATTTAAATGGGTGACATCGAAATTATATTTTTTAACGCAGAGGACGCAGAGGTTTACGCAGAGGGGCGCAGAGGGAGTTAAGGGTTGAGGAGGCAAAAACCAATACCTAATACCTAAAATTTACCCCCACCACCAGATTTATTCAGCAAGTCCTAAATATATTGGAGAGTCCCCTAAATTTACCTTTAAAGTGGGAGCTTTGATTATACTTTTTAACCAAAACTGTCGGAGGAAACCAAATAAACATCACTACTACTATCACTTTCAACGTCTATAAATACTGAATCTCTCCCCCCTGTACTAATTTGACTCCGATTAATTCCTTGAGTTACTATCTGTAATAGCCGTTGCGGTGTAAATGATTCCAACTCGACAAAATTACCGGATTCTAACCATGCTAGTTCCTCAGCCGATAACTCTCGCCGTACCTCTACCCCTAATTGTCTCGCCTGTTCGGCTGATTCTGGGGAAGATTCAATAAAAAGATTGCGACTATTTAAGACATGACGGGGAAGTAATCCTAAATCATAAATCGTCACGGTACTATCGGCAAACCAATAAGAACTCGTTCGCAAGTTATGAATCAAAGTGACACCGTGGGGACTAGCATTGTGAAGGGCGTAAACCTTTAATTCGGGATTGCGTCGCAGCATCTCTAATACCGTTGAAAAAATGCCTTGAGGATACCCCGTAATACTTAACACCGCGCAGTTATTTTCAAAGTGAAAATTATTAGCAATCAACAGTTGAGCAATAGTAGCACTATCACAAATGACAACTCGGTCAAAACTATAGACGGTGATATCCGGATTAACCGATGTGGGTAAACGTTCCTGATTTGGAGGAGGTAATAGTTGCCCAACCGTACCATTAATTTGTTGCCAACGTTCTAACCAACCTTGGAATTTATGCAGTGTCATCGAAAAGGTTTGGACTAATGTGCTTTGGCGACGCAACTGACGAATTCCTAAATACAACGATAACATACCGACAATAATAGTTATCGCGAATTGGAAAAACATCAATAAAGCACTACTTTCAGATACAGTAGAGGTAAAAAGGGATAAAATTCCATAGGCGAGAATAAATCCACCAATAATTTGTAAGTATTTGGCATTGCGACGACGGGTTCTTCGGGGTGTATTGGCAGAATTACTTATTCTGTAACAAGAAAAAATCAATAGCGGAATCCCGATGTAAGGGATGATTGCGCTCAAAATCAAGGCAAATATTTGCAGCGCAAGATGATTAACTTTGCGTTTAAGTCGCTTGTCGATGAGGTAGTATAATTGTTGAGGGGTAAAGTATAGACTCCCGTTGACTGATAAATCAAAGATAGCTTTAGCAAAAAATGGATCAGTGAATTTTGGCTGACCCATCGTCGTGGGTTCAAAGACAAAAGGATGTCCACAATTTTTACATCGCCCTTGATTGGCGGTGCGGTCTTTGAGATTATTGTCAGTTTGACATTGAATACATTTCATGATCAGCGATTCTTATCTTTAATTATTTCTATTGGCTAAAAAAATCACTCACATACTCTCCATCCCTCTGCGTCCCTCTGCGTCAACCTCTGCGTACCTCTGCGTTGAAAAAATATAATTTTGAGGTTTACTAAGGTGTACATTAGGTAAAAGGCGCACGTCAGTTCGCCCCTACGCACCTGTGAAATTAAGCAAATACCTGACTATTTAATAAAATACTATAATCTTCCCGCTTTCTAATCAATCGGTGAGTTCCCTGTTCAACTAAAACCTCAGCCGGACGCGGACGGTGTAAGAAATGAGACGACATCGCATATCCGTAAGCACCGCTATCCAGAATCGCGATAACATCTCCAATCTTTAACGCTGGGAGTTGACAATTGCGCCCCAAGTAATCCCGTGAATAGGTTGTATTGCCACACACATCTGTAGGATAATATTCTTGCTGTTTATCAGTGAAACTGACAATTTTTCGATAGCCACCATGTACCGAAGGAACCGATAAATTCGCTACGGTGGTATCAACGCCGAGAATTTGTTTGCCATTTTGCCACTTAACAGAAACGACTTTTGCCAACAAGGAAGCACATCCTGCGATCGCGGCACGTCCAGGTTCTATAATTAAGTCTATAGTTCTGCCTACTGTCTCTAGCTTCTGAGTTATCGCCTGACCAAATCCTTGCCAATCAAAGGCGACGCCATTCCCCTGATAAGGATAGCCAAATCCACCGCCAAAGTCTAAATAGTTCCAATCAGGTAATTGTTGACCAATCTCCCATAAGGAATCAATCACTTGAGTAAAGGCTTTCGTCGCATTTGTCCCCGTTCCGCGATAGAAATGGATACCATTGAGTTTTAATCCCGCCGATTGGGTAATTTTCAGCGCTGCGGGGAAATCTTTGGGTTGAACTCCAATCCGGCTATCTCCGGTTAATTCCGGTACATTTAAGCGTAATCCTAAGTTTAATCGAGGTAATTTAGAATCGAGGGTGTGATAGACTTGACAGCATAAATCCAATTGGGAGACACTATCTAAATTTAAGGTAGTAATTCCCCAGTGGAGAACTTGCTCCATTTCTGGATAATTCAAATTACTGCCACTGTAAACAATGTTATCCGGGGCGAATCCCGCCTTTAAGCCTAAATAGATATCTCCGGGGGTGTTTGCATGAAGCCCCCACCCCTCTTGCTGGAAAATTTGCAGCAACGCAATATTACCATTCGTCACACTCGCAAACTGGAACCGAGTGCGCGGATAGGGGACAGCGTAAGAGATATAACGAATTGTATCCCGTATGCGATCGCCTTGATAAACATATAGGGGTGAACCGTAGATATCCAGTAATTCTTGGTCATTTGTCATGGGTTATTTGTCATTGGTAATATCGGTGTTTGTAGGGGCGACCCACTTACATCAATTAACAACTCTTTTCCTATCAATTTTGTCGGGTCGCCCTTTGTTCGTTCTGATGTGAGGGCGCAAGACGAGGCGCCCCTACATTCCTCAACATTTAGGTTCTCTTATCCCCCTTCCCACCCCTTCGGGGAAGCAAGCTACGCTCTTAAGCGGGCTGGGGGGTTAGGTTTTCACAACCAGAATGAAAATTAGGACATTAGGGGCTAAAGCCCCTACTACGAACTTCTAAGGGAACAGGTAATAGGCAATTCATCATTCATCCTGTAATTTCCAATACCATCGCCAAAATCGAGACGGGAACCAAAAGGGATGTAACCCAGAATACCCAGATACTGTTTCATTTAATACCCTCCTGCGCCAAACTTGCCACATCATCAGTAACCAGAGAATCTCACCCACTCGTCGCCCTCGCAAATAAGCACTAAATTCCCCTTTAATCAGTTGCAGGGGTAATTGCGGTTGCCATCGTCCTTCGGCTGCTAAAATACCTGAATTTAACCAATATCCTACCTCAGACCATAACTCATTTAAACACCACGCCGTTAAAGGCACTCCCATCCCCCGTTTTTCCCGCCACACCACCTCTGGCGGTAACCAAGATTCCACCGCACGTTTGAGGATATATTTTTCACAAGCGCCCCGCAGGTAGAACTCCCCCGGTATCTGAAATGTCCACTCCGATAACGGAATATCACAAAAGGGCGATCGCACCCACAATCCATGAGAGAATGCTAAGTTAGTCGCCCGTGGGTGGATATTTTGTGCGCCTTTTAACATTAACGTCGCCCGACGCAATCGATCTAAAAGAGTCGTGGTAAACTTGGAATCTAAAGCCTCTGCTAACCATTGTTCCGGTGGTATCGATAACTCCTGGTTTATCTGATTCTGAAATACCCCCTCCTCATATCCCCAGAGACGGTGAAAGGTTCGTAAATACTGTTGGATAAACTCTGTATTTCCGCCCGGATGTTCTTGATTATAAACACCAGCCGCAATTAGCGGTTTATTTGTCCATCCAGCAAAAAGTTGGTCGCCGCCTTCCCCATTAAAAATAACGCTTGTCTCTTGACTCGCGGCTTGACACAATAAATATAACGGAACCGTTACCCCATCACCAAAGGGCAAATCTAACGCCGTCGCTGTCGCTTGAATCGCTTGCTTAATTCGACGAGGTGTGGCATCAACTTTAACTAGGGGAATATGCAGATAGTCAGCCACCTGTTCCGCATAGGGTACTTCTGAGACACCCGCTAACCCAAAATCTAAGGTATAGGCTTTAACCTTTACTCCCGCTTGCACTAATAATGCCGCTATTGTAGATGAATCTAACCCGCCAGACAGAAAAACACCAACGGGTTCACTGGGCAAATTTTCCAGTTGTCGATGAACGGCATTTTTTAAGAGGATTTGCAGTTGAGAGATGGCTTCGTCTTCATCGTGAATCAGTACAGAAGCTGATTGCCATTGATAATAACGGTGAGTGCTATGGGTTAAGTCGTGTTCAGAGGTAATTTGCCAGGTTTCTAGGGTTCCAGCCGCTACGGAAAAAATAGTAGATACTGGCGTCAACGGTGTGGGAACATAAGAAAAACAGCTATAGCCATACAATCCATGATTATTCACCTCTGGTGTTTTAAGCAGAGGTAATAATAGCTGTAACTTAGACGCAAACCAGATAACCTTTTCCTGTTTTGTCCAATAGAGAGGGATTCGTCCAAAGGGTTCACGTCCTAAAATTAGATGATTATTTTCTACCTTCACCCAAGCATCGGCTGAGTCGTTAAAACCAGAGGCGGATAACGCGGCGATGATACCGTCTTTATTGGCTAAGGAAGGAGCAGGATTATTGCCAATATAACCAACACCCCAATTCAAAGGACTATTTCCAGAGACTTTATCGGTAGTATTTCTAAACCGCGTTGATATCTCCAAACCTGTCGCGGCGACGAGTAACTTAGTTAACGTCGCTTCGAGTTTTTCGGGTGAATTAAGACCCCAATAGCCGATAAATTGATAGGGACTAATCACTAAGCCTCAACATCTGCCAATAACTCAAGTTCTACAACAAGGAAAGCAACTCCACGCTTTGTGGACTAAAACTCTTATGGAGTCGTCTTTAGACGACTTTCGCGTTGGTCTTTGGGTTTCAACTCAAGGCGGTTTAACGCCAGTGGCGTTCAATATTTCAGGACTTGTTTCCTCGTGAGGTTTATGGCGAAGACAGCGCCACTACGAACGCTATAGTATAAAATAAAATTTATTTGCTCAATCCGCAACCCTCCGATGGATAAAAAACTTAAGAAAAAAAAAATTTCCAGTTTCAACAAAGCTCAGGCATTTAAGCAACTTAACCTAATCGACTTAATCCCTTGGCAGATTAAGTTTCAGCCGATTCAAGTGAGCGACTTCTTTCAACAACGCTGGGCGAGGTTGCAACGATTCGACTTGGAAAGCTATGAAGAATCCAAGAAACTTGTAATTGATGCCATCTGCGAGGAAGCACTTGAAGGAATTGAACGGCTAAAAATCTGGAAAGGGGCGAGTCTAGAAGGTGAGACAACTAGCGGCAATGTCGATTATTTAATTGCTGAACGTAGGCGCTATTTAGAAACGCCATTTTTATGTATTGTCGAAGCTAAAAAAGATGATTTTGAACAAGGATTGGCTCAATGTTTAATTGAGATGCAAGCCTGTCAATGGCAAAATCGCTTGATTGGTAAGGATATTGATGTTTTGGGAGTGGTGACGAATGGCGATGGTTGGCGGTTTTATAAACTGACCTCTCAAGGCAGTGTTTATGAAACGTTACTCTATGGAATTGCTCATATTGAAGAGATTTTAGGCTTACTTCATTTTGTCTTTCAGTTATGCGAACAAAATTTGAGTGAATAGTTCAGATTATCTAACTGTAAATGATTTTTGAGTGAGTGTGCGATCGCCTACTCTCATCTGCACCTGCCAAGTTCCCGTAGAATCTAAGGTGTGACGACAATAGGTATGCCAAACCTCTCGGTCAATTTTCTGGGTTTGATAGCGATTCTGATGCACAATTTGACCATTGGGGTCAATCCAATCACACTGTAAGGAAAGCTTTTGTCCTACAGGTGCGTCTTGTAAGGTAACGCGGTAGGCTATCTGTTGGCGATTAATCTCCGATATGGGTTCACACGTCTGCTGATTCGGGGTAATGCAACTTTGAGAGACAGACATTGCCGCGATCGCACGTTGGCGATTTACAATGAATACTGTGGAGGCTGCGATCGCACCCACTATCGCCACCCCCACTCCTATCCCAATCCAGCGATTCCGTTTTTGTTGAACGGCTAAGGCTTGGCGACGGCGTAACTGTAACAGCGCTTCATCCAGCAACTCTGGTGGTAAATTCAATTCCTGCAAAATCTGCTGAACTTCTTGGCGGTCAACTTCAGCCTCGTGGCGTCTAGCTAATTGATCCACCTCAGCGACGAGTTGGCTTAACTGATCTTGAGTAAGTCGTTCATTAGTCACAATTAATTACTTCTAAATTAGAAGCTTGAGACTACCTACTTTCTCTATACCATAAAATCCATATTCCGTCAAGGTCAGCGCGACGAAAATTTCCCTCACCTGATCAGGAGAGGGTGAGGGTGGGGTCTGTCTCAAGGTATTGCTTTCTTTAGATTCAGTTAATCGTTAAAAACACTAAAAAGTTTCACGCATTCTTGTAAATTACTCTTAGCAAAATCAGGCGCTTTCTCCCAGCCAATCGGCTGAAGTTCACTCAGCTTTATCGGGTTCATATCTTCAAATGACCATTGTACCTCTTCCGCCTCGCGAGAGGGTTCGCGATAAGCAGTTTTCACATTTTTGACTATATTTTCATTAGCTATCCCTTTAAAACAACGACTCTGCTCAGTTTGCCAAAAATACTCCTGTCCAATTAGCCTATCATCAGTTTTGATAAACACTAAATACCGACTACCCGGACGGTCAAATTCCGCTGATTCGCCATAAAAATAACTGCCATCGGGTAAACCTTTCATCGTCGGCTTAGGGGTATCAACGCCCGGTGGTTTAGGTAAAGGGGGTGGGACAGCTTTAGAAATTTCTGGAGTGGGCGAGGGTATCTGAGGGGGGACAGATGGTGTATTATTGGGGACTTGTTCAGGAGTCGGTAAAACCACTATCTCTGGTGGCGTGGGTGAAATCGTGGGCGTGGGGAGAGGTGAGGGCGTCGGTGTTTCTGTGGGAAGGGGTGAGACATTCGGGGTAATCACGGGAAAGGAAAAATCTGCGGGTGTTTCTGATGCGGGGGGTGAGGAACGCTGGGCGTCTTGAGTGGGTTGAGAGGACTTACAGCCAAACATACCCAACCCCACAACCGTGAGAATCACCAGCCACTGAATCCCGTGGATACGCCGCCAGTAGGCGTTTCGGTTGTCAGGATGAGAGTCGGGGATATACACCTGACCCGCTTTCGCGTCTATCGTTGTTGTCAATTGCCTAGAATTTGCCATAGTAAAAACTAGGAAAAAATTATACGCGATCGCACCACCATCCGTCGTCGGCGATAATAGCGCCACCGCCTTTTTTACTGTAATCGAAAACTATGGGCGAACTCTATCCCGCCATCAAACCTGATAACCAAGGAAGGTTACAGGTAATTGACATCCTCACCGCCCTACAAGGACGGTGATTCCTTTCCAGTCAGCCAGTCAAGAAATGACTGCCTAGACTCTTGTTGGGTTGACAGTTCATCACACACTGCCTCTGGCGGGGTCTTACACGCGCTCCCTGTCCATTTAATGTCGTGGGTATGCCCTACCCCGACTCTTTCTATGTTTGCCGATGCGTTATCATCGCGATCGTGTTCCACCCCGCAGTTAACACAGACATAATAAAAAGTCCCCCTTCTAGGGGGAGGCTTTTGACCCAAGCTTCCGGTAACCTACACAGGATTTCATACGAGGAGTGTTACAGGATAAGTAGGGGTTTGGCAACCAAACCCCTACTACGGCGCGGCACTTTAGAAGACTAACAATTTAATCTTAATTTAACAAATCTTCTTGTTATATCTACCTTTAGGTACTGTTTTTGAGATCAACACTAATAAAAGGGCTATTATTTTCCGCCTATAGAGATAAATTTTACTTTGCTAAACTATCTCTCTTTGTAGATAACATCCTTGGGTTTATTTTCTGATAATTAGCGACAGAAATAAAAACGTTATACAAGTCATAGTTCCCTCGGAACACCTCTATAGGGCTCCCCCTGCTCCCAGACGCGCCATGGCGCGTCTCTACATTGCTCCCCCTGCTTTTGGCGCTTAAGTTGACACCAATGGGTAACCAAACCCCTACTACGGCGTGGTGAGGATGTCAATAATGATGATGGTGCATTTGGGGCATCTCCGAATCTTCCATGGGAATCGAAGTCGGATGTAATCGCATCAGTAATGCACTCTGAGGCGGTGCAGGAAGCCAACCTAAACGATGAATCCCCATCCAAATCGTTAACACTCCCAATACAGCCATCGCCCCTGCCATATACCGTTGCAGTTTGGGAACCTTCAGCCGCTGAATTAATAGCCCAAATCCCACCATAGCCGGCATTGTGCCTAAGCCAAACAGAAACATACCCACAGTGGCGATAGGAATAGGTTGAGTGATAGCCAGACTCAGTGCGATCGCGGTTAATCCACAAGGAATATACCCCAACAATAGACCCAAAGGATAGGTGCGATACCAACTCGTACTAGCAAATAACCGCCCCATACTCTTTTGATACCAACGCCAATTTTGCACAGGCGGGAGTTGCACTGGTAATAAATGTAACTGTCCCAAGGCTAAATAAACCATAATTAGCCCCGCCACAATTAAAATACTGGCTCGTAATCCCAGTAAACCCTGTATAATTTGACCAAAGCTACTGGCAAGAAATCCCAGAACGGCATAGGTTGTCGAACGCCCTAGCCCATACAAAACATGAGAATACCAGGGATTAGACTGAGGTCGAGTATAGCCCATGACAAAAGGACCACACATGCCCACGCAATGACCACTGCCCACAAAACCCAGGGCTAAAAATAATAATAAGCTTAACATTATAATCGCCAAGTCATGATAGGACTAACAATACCATCTTGTTAGATTAGGGCAATGATAGCCTTAAAGAATCCCTTGCGTTAGCACCACTCCCAATTATGTTACCTCAACCTAAAAAGCGCTGGACTCCTGAATACTGGGCAACTTGGAAACCGTTCGGTATCGGCGAACAATACCCGAACAATTACTGGGAAGTATTTCGCGCCATCTTCTTAAACCGGGATCAACTTCCCTACGCCTGGGACATCCTTAACCAAGGGGTTTGCGACGGTTGTGCTTTAGGTACCACGGGCATGAAAGACTGGACCTTAGAAGGCATTCATGTCTTTGACACTCCTCAGCCTAAAGGCATGAGGATTCTTCTTTCATCGAGCGCTCTTACTATGAAACAGGGGTCCTATTTCATACCAGAGGAGCATCTCTGGAAGAAGCGTTTTGCTCCATTGCAGAAGCTAGTTACGATATGCCCTACCGTACTATTGAAAACAAGAAAAAATGTGTTTTCTGGTACTTGGTGCTTAGACTTTTTACCTGTACAAGCATTCCTGTACAGAACCCTCTAAGCCTAGTTTTCAAGGTGCGATGCCTCTCGGCTCTGGGTTTTTATAGAGGTTAAACACCCTTTCCTCTGGCGTTAATTTTAACACAAAGTCGTCCTAGAAGAACGAGGCTTTAGACCCAATTTTTCGGTAAATATGGGTGGGGATATGGCGTTCATCAATGGCACACTGAAACATTTAATCGCCAATAATTGGGTTGATCACTCGTTTATCAACACCTATACAGACAACTTTGAAGACTTAAAAGCCACCCTAGAGTGCCAATCCTGGGAGGAACTCGAACGGCTATCTGGGGCATCTCGTGATCAGATGTATGCCTTTGCCCAGATGGTGGCTGAGGCGAACAAGGCTGTCTTTGTCTGGAGTATGGGGATTACCCAGCATGAATGTGGCGAAGATAACGTGCGAGCCATTATTAATCTAGCACTAACTAAAGGCTTTGTCGGCAGAGAAGGCTGTGGCTTGATGCCGATTCGCGGACATTCTGGGGTACAAGGGGGGGCTGAGATGGGATGCTACGCCACGGTACTCCCTGGAGGGAAGCCGATTACATCAGAAAATGCAGCACAGTTGAGTGAAAAATGGGGATTTGAGGTGCCAACATCCCCAGGATTAACCGCAGCGGAAATGATTCAAGCGGCTTATGGGGGAGAGTTGGATGTCCTGTTTTCGGTAGGGGGAAATTTCCTGGAAGTTCTACCCGAACCCGACTATGTGGAAACGGCATTAAAGCGAGTCCCCCTACGGGTGCATCAGGATATTATTTGTTCCAGCCAAATGTTAGTTGATCCGGCGGATACGGTAATTTTACTCCCAGCCACCACTCGCTACGAAGTGCCAGGAGGAGTAACAGAAACAACGACAGAAAGACGAGTGATTTTTAGTCCCGAAATTAAGGGATCTCGCATTGGCGAAGCGCGTCCAGAATGGGAGGTTTTCATGGAATTAGCCAGGAGATTACGTCCCGATTTAGCCGGAGAAAACGATGACAAGACGCCGTTAAACTTCGACGGAACATCCACGATTCGCCAAGAAATTGCCCAAATAATTCCCCAATATGCTGGGATTCAACATCTTAAAGAAGCGGGAGATCAGTTTCAATATGGGGGTTCTCATCTTTGTTTTGGCTGGAATTTCCCCACACCGGATGGGAAGGCGCGGTTTACTCCTTTATCCCCACCACAACGGGATTTACCAGAGGGGTGTTTCTTAGTCGCCACCCGGCGCGGGAAGCAGTTTAATAGTATGGTGCAGGAAAAGAAAGACGCGATTACCGGTGCAGTACGTGAGGCGGTGTTGATCAGTCCAGTGGATGCTGTAGGATTAGGATTAAAAGATGGCGATACCGTGATTCTCAAGAATGAGGTTGGGGAATTTAAGGGACGAGTGTATACGGCACCCATCAAACCGGGGAACCTGCAAGTGCATTGGCCCGAAGGGAATATACTCTTAGACAAGAATAAGCGATCGCGTGAAGTCGCCATCCCTGATTATAATGCCCTGGTACGATTGGAACGTTATTTAAGTTAGAACATACATCCTTTAACTCCTTTTGTCGATGGGAAGTAAAACGAAAACCAGGGTTTGGGTTATAGACAATGGTAACGTGCGATCGCGCCAGGATCAGGTGGCGACGGAAGAACCCCTGGAAATTCGTCTCACCTCTCCCCAGCAAACCGTAGCGGTTACGATGCGAACTCCGGGGGCGGATTTTGAACTAGCGGCGGGTTTCCTGTACGCTGAAGGGATAGTTCGCGATCGCGATGATATTCAGCAGATCAGTTATTGTGTCGATCCTGATGTTGATGGGGAACAACGTTACAACATTGTTAATGTAAAACTTCGACCAGGATTATCAGTTAATTTGCAACCCTTAGAACGTCACTTTTTTACTACCAGCGCCTGTGGTGTTTGTGGGAAAGCCAGTCTAGAAGCCTTACACTTACGAGGATGTCCAGTTATCCCCAAAGGATTAGAAGTTAGTCCAGATGTAATTTATAACCTACCTGAACAATTACACACCGCCCAGCGTATTTTCTCAAGTACCGGAGGATTACACGCCGCCGCCTTATTCGACAATCAAGGAAAGTTACTTTCAGTACGAGAAGATGTTGGACGCCACAACGCTTTAGATAAACTAATGGGTTCCGCTTTCTTGAGTGATCAATTGCCTTTAACCAACCAAATTGTTCTGGTGAGTGGACGTTCCAGCTTTGAGATAGTACAGAAATGTTTAACCGCAGGTGTCCCTATTATTTGTGCGGTATCTGCACCCAGCAGTTTAGCCGTTGCGTTAGCCAGGGAGTTTGGCATCACCTTAGTCGGATTCCTGCGCGGAAAACGGTTTAATATTTATACAGGAAAAGAACGGATAGGTGTTGAGGAGAAGTAAATCGGTTAGCCCCAAAGATGTACAATCAAATTTTGGGTAGACTTGAGAATAAAACTCTTTTATGCCAACTATTTATAGCAATCGCAATAGCGGTTAGGATGCATCTTACAGCGCTTTGCGCTGTAATAAAGTACAGTAAATAAAAGTCCCCCTTTTCGATCCCCCTCCCGTCCCCCTTAAAAAGGGGGAAGCCAGCGGATGCTTCGCTTTTATTGCACGGGGGATGCGAGGGGGATCGACAATGTACCGCATAGCAGAGCAAACTGCTGTATGGGAGAGACTCCTCCGGCAGAACGTCTGGAACAACAGTTCATTTGTCCTAATCGATGTGTCTACTGCTATAAAACATATTTCCAGTTAATGAAATACAGTATATCCGAGCCTTTATAACCCCCTTTTGCCACGGCGATTTAAATCGCTGCTACACAAACAAAGTCCGCCTTCGCGGACTGGTTTATAACCGGGGTGGCTAACCCGGATTGGGTATCACTCAATCCAGTCAGCTTTAGCTGACTTAAGCTTTTAGCCCGGAGTTTGAACTCCGGGCGTCAGGTGTCGGGCGGTTAATCAAGCTAATTTAGAATGGTGAAAGATCCCAGTCTAACTTAAGCGGCTGGTTCAAGCTGAACTTTGACCACTTTGTTCTTTTCTTGTTCCGTCTTAGGCAACGTCAGATTCAAGATACCATCTTTGTACTCAGCTTTCACATTGGTATGCTGAATCCGCACGGGTAATGGAATCAGTCGTTCAAATCTGCCGTAACGGAATTCAGTCTTAGTTACACCCTTGTCTTCGCTTTTCTGTGCCGATTTGCGTTCACCACTGATGGAAACAGCGTCTTCGGTGACTTGCACGTCAATATCTTTGGCTTCCATTCCCGGAATTTCTAGCTTCAGATGAATAGCTTCTGGAGTTTCTTGCATCTCCGCTAGCGGAACAGTTGAAATGTATTCCTGCTTTTGCCCAGAACGGGGTACTAAAGCATCCTCAAATAAGCGAGTAATTTGCCGTTGTAGGAATTCAGTTTCACGCCGAGGATGCCAATAAACGAGTGCCATAGTTTTATCTCTCCTAGAATAGGTTGTTTAGGGAAGTGATGAAGCATTACCATCTATCCCTTGATTCCCATAGTAGACAAACCAAAAGCACTGCCAATTCGGTTTTAACGACTAATTTACTAATGATTACCGTCCAATTCGTAGTTGCGCTGTCTTCGCCGATTCGTAGCTTGATATACCGTAGGGTGGGCATTGCCCACCAGAAGCAGCGTGCCATTGCCTATCTGGCGTTTCAGTTTTTGATGATACTATAGTAGTCAGTATAGAAATAATTAGGTTACAGCTACTCACTCGGCAACAATTAGCGATATGACATCTCCGTTTCCTGGCATGAATCCCTATCTGGAAAATCCAGAATTATGGTCTGAGGTGCATAGCCGTCTAATTGTCGCGATCGCGGATGAGATTGCACCCGCGTTACTTCCTAACTATTATGTAGCCATTGAAAAGCGTGTCTATAGTAGCACTCCTGAGGATAATATCCTGATTGGCATTCCCGATGTTTCCGTTGTCTATTCAGGGGTAGAGGCGTCTCCAGAATTAGCCACGCGCAACAGGGCTACCGCTACCTTATCGAAGCCTGATCAACCGCAAACAGTAACGATTCCTTTGGCGGAAGAGGTAGAAGAACGCTATTTAGAGATTCGAGACACTAAAACGGGAAAAGTTGTCACCACGATTGAACTCCTTTCACCTAAGAATAAACGAGCAGGTGAGGGGAGGGAGGCGTATCTACGCAAACGCCAGCAAATTTTAACCCGTTCCACCCACTTTGTAGAAATTGATTTACTTCGCGGTGGAAAAGCTATGCCGATGCAAGGGGTAGCTGAGTTAACAGACTATCGGATTTTGATTAGTCGCAGCGAGTTAAGACCTCATGCCCAGCTTTATGCCTTTAATTTACCAGATGCGATTCCTAAAGTCGAGTTACCGTTGCAGGGGGAAGATAAAAGTCCCATCCTTGATTTAAAACTTATTCTGGATGGCGTTTATCAGCGTGCAGGGTATCACTTCCGCATTGATTATCGTCAGTCAATCACTCCTGCTGTTTCTTCTGAGGTAGCGGTTTGGCTGAATACGCTGCTAGTTGAAAAGGGATTACTGTAGCGATTGTCCTAGCGTGACCCATCTAAAATAGTAGGATAAAGAGCAATTGATAATCGTGGTAGCCCAATGACACCTCAACTCATGATTCAACCCTCAGCCCTAATGTCCTCCGGCATTAAAATGAGCGAATTCGGTAATATTTATCTCTTTCGGTTCAATGATGAGCTACAATCTCGCTTTGAAGAACTATTAGAGAAACGAAAAACGAATCAACTAACCCCTACAGAAGAAGCGGAATATGCAGGAATCTCGGAACTCCAGCGAATCTTTACCCTAATTAATGCTCAACTTGCGACTAACGGAGTCTGATCCGCGACTCTAGCTAATAGGTTGGGTCGAAGAATGAAACCCAACGCCTCTACAAAGCAGGCTCTGAGCGTAGTCAAAGGGTCTAATTGTAGGGGCGGGTTTAGCCGTTTAATTTTGGTACTTATCGATAACCTTTCAACAAAACCCGCCCTTCATCATAGGACAGAGGATGAGAAGAGAAGAGCAGAGGAGGATTAGATGGCGATCATACTACTTTTGATGGAAGATTTGGAAACCTTTACTGTAGTTGTTTGATTGCCGCATTAGCGTGTAATTTGACACTCAATTGAGGATCATTCTGGAGTTGGGTTAAAGCTTTTATCGCATCAGCGACTCCTAATTGTCCCCAACTGTAGGCTAACGCCTGTTTAATCACCGTCGTCTCAACACTAGGATGTCCAGACTCGAAGAAATCCAGCAAAATTTTAGCGGCTTGGTATTTCAGATTTGGGGTTTCAATCCGCCCAAAAACGCGCACAATTTCTAAGATGGAGTCTTCGGCTATGGCGGGTAATGCTTGGTGTAAATACTCCAATGTCGTCGCCGTTTCTATCCGCGCCAATACCTGAATGACGGTAAGTTGCAGGGGAAGGGGAGTTAAAGGCGATCGCACAACCGGAAATAACGCCTCGGCTGCTTTATCTGTACCGATTCTACCAATCGCGATCGCGGCTTGCTCACAGACTTCTAAGTTCACATCATACAGCAGGGGTTGCAGATGCGTTACCATCTCTAACTCTGTTTCACAGGAGGCGCTTAAGCCTAAACCCATCACCGCTTCCTTACGCACAGAGGCGGCATAATCTTTTAACGCGACTTGGAAAACGGGTACAATGCGATCGTCATGGAAACTGCTGAGGGCGGCAATGGCGGTGAGGCGCACCTGAACATCTGGATCATGAACGACGCTCAATAAGGGATCAATCACCTCTAGACAACGCATTTGAGCTAAGGCGCGAGTAGCAAAAAGACGGAATTCCGGTTGCACCAGCAAATCAGTCAACGCCTCAACCGCAGGTTGTCCGATAGCGGCTAACGCACTAGCTGCGATCGCACTTAACTCTTCATCTGCACTGTGATCCAGTAATTTCACCAATGTCCGAATCACGTCAGGCGTATTAAATCCGCCCAAAATCCGCCCCGCAAACCACCGTTGCTCTAAATCTTTCTCCTCATCTTCCAGAATTTGCACCAACGGCGCTACAATCCTTTCTCCCCATTGTGGCAAAACCTTGGCAATATCCCAACGCGCCTGAAAATCTCCCTGTTCCAGAACCGTTAACGCCATTGCCAATCCTAAGGGCAATTCCTTTGTTTCTGGGTTGGAACTATTATAGCTACACTCATGCAACGGTAATTGCTGCAAACATTGAGTGACTGACAACCAATCCCCTTGCTCTGTTGCAACTGTGGCTTGTTTAAGAAGTTTTTCCATTGTTTGATCAATTACATCGTGACCCAGACTGAATGGTATGCCACGTCAGCCTCACTCTTATCGTTTCATGAAATCGGTGATTTATACAGATTCTATTCACAAATTGCATTTAAATTATGCAGTTTTTTCAAATTCAAATCAAAAGCGTATCCAAATATACAATTTACCACCTTAACCTTGCTTACCTTACTGAAATTAAGAGGCTAAATTTTAGAGAACCGAAAACCGTAAAAATTCATCACAATAGCTCTATGACTACAACAACAGACGTATCCATAAAAATAAACAAAGTGGAACAAGCCAAAGCCGAGAAAGATGGGCTAGACATTAAACAGGAACTCGAAAGCTTAATCCAAGTTGGCTGGGAAAACATTGATAAAACCGACTTAGAACTCCGCCTCAAGTGGTTAGGTGTCTTTTTCCGCCCAGTGACTCCTGGCAAATTCATGTTGCGCTTACGCATACCGAATGGTTCTCTTGACAGTGAGAAAATGCGAATTCTCGCCAATATTGTGCAGCGTTATGGTGATGATGGTAGTGCTGATATTACCACTCGGCAAAATATTCAACTGCGAGGGGTTCGTTTAGAAGATATTCCGGAAATTTTCCGTCAACTGCAATCCGTTAATCTGACGAGTATGCAGTCGGGAATGGATAATGTGCGGAATTTAACCGGATCACCCGTCGCCGGAATTGATGCTGACGAGTTAGTTGACACCCGTGATATGCTGCAAAAATTGCAGGACATGATTACCAATAACGGAGAAGGTAATTATGCATTTACTAATCTTCCCCGTAAATTCAATATTGCCATTGAAGGAGGACGAGATAACTCCATTCACGCTGAAATTAATGACATTGCCTTTATCCCTGCCTATCGAGATGGAGAATTAGGCTTTAATGTTTTAGTCGGCGGTTATTTATCAGCTCAGCGTTGTGTCGAAGCGATTCCCTTAAATGCGTGGGTTCCGGTAAATGAAGAAAATGTGATTAACTTGAGTGGTGCGATTCTCACCGTTTATACCAAGAATGGATTAAAAGAAGGATTACGAAAAAACCGCCAAAAAGCCCGGATGATGTGGTTAATTGATAAATGGGGAGTTGAGCAATTCCGGGCAGAAGTCGAAAAAACTTATGGCAAAGAACTTCTCCCTGCTGCGCCTGACAATGAGATTACTCAAGAGAAAAAGGATTACATTGGGGTTTATCCCCAAAAACAACCAGGCTACAGCTATGTTGGCTTACTGGTTCCAGTGGGGCGCTTGTCAGCCGACACCATGTTTGATTTAGCCCGATTAGCTGATGTTTATGGGAATGGCGAAATTCGCTTAACGGTTGAACAAAATTTAATTATTCCCTACATTGCTAATGAAAAACTCGAAGCATTTCTGAGTGAACCGTTACTACAGCAGTTTCCAATTAATCCTTCGACTCTCACCCGCTCATTGGTGTCTTGTACCGGGAATCGCTATTGTAATTTTGCCATCATTGAAACCAAACAACGGGCATTAAAACTGGCGCAAGAACTAGATCAAGAATTAGATATTCCCCAAAGAGTTCGGATACACTGGACAGGATGTCCAAACTCGTGCGGACAACCTCAAGTTGCCGATATTGGCTTAATGGGTACGAAAGTTCGTAAAGATGGCAAACCTGTCGAAGGGGTGAATCTTTATACCGGGGGAAAAGTGGGCAAAGATGCAAAATTAGGAGACTTATTGGAAAAAGGAATTGCTTGCGATGATCTAAAACCGATTCTCCGGAATCTATTAATTGAAAACTTTGAGGCTAAACTTAAGGATGGAGTGGTTCTCGAACCAGAACCAGACATCCAGGAGACTGTTCCGCAGAAGACTCAACCTTCACCTGAGACGGAAACAAACGGAGATCAAGCCCAAACAAAAATATTTTTCGCGGACTCTTGGAAGCAGGTTGACTGTAATTCCCAGGAATTTATCCTGAATACGGCTGAAAGCCAAGGTATTGAAATCGAAAGTAGTTGTCGTGCTGGCACTTGCGGAACTTGTGCTAAAAAGTTATTGAAAGGTCGAGTGAAGTATGAGGAAAATTATGATGCAGTGGCAGATTTAGAGGAGGGAATGGTTTTGACCTGTTGTGCTTTGCCTGAAGGACAAGTGGTTATTGATGCTTAAGGCATTTGTCATACCCAAGGGAGCGAGAAGCAAGCTACGTCATTTGTCGTTGGTTTGTCGAATAAATAATTCTCCCATTTAGTCAGGGACGGGTTTAGTGCAATTCGGGTGAAGCCAAAAAAGATAATAGTGAAAAGAGTCCCTACATTCGGGCAAACTCTTTCACCCTTCATCCTTTCCGTCCCCTATTGACTAAATTGGGCAATCAAATTATTTGATTTTTTCACCCAAAAATTGATAGGGGTTGGTATAATGATTTGAGTCTCCTGAGTACAACTTAAAATACATAGCTCCTGAACCTAACCACAATACTAAAAAGATTAAGGACATAACAGAACCCCAGGAAAAAAGCTTAAACTTCCGATTGGTGGTTAGTAATTTCTGTGGTAATGGTGAAAGTTCTAAGGGTGTGTTGTTTGGGGTGTTGTTTGGGGCAACTTCGGTTCCTTGGACGGTAATTAATTTTAGTCTCTGTAACTCCGTGAGTGCGGTGTGAACTTCGCTCAAGCTAACCGAATGTTCAAGGAATTCTGCCGTCCAAGCTTGGAAGTTATGCCAATTCAAATTGACTTTTTGATTGGTTTTAGTATGAAACAGAATCCAGTGATAGAGTAAACTCTCGCAGGGAGAAAGTTTCGTCTTAATCATTGCCAAAACTCCAATTTTTCGATAAATGTAAGTATTTTAGGGAGGTAATATTGGCTGAAAAACTTAGCTAGAGGAGGTTGTCCTTTCGCTAAAAGTGGCTACAGCACTAACAAATATTCTCCATGTTCAGGAATCCACGTTAGCCATTCATGATCCGAGACTTGGGAGAGTATCAACGCCTCATAGTGGGCGAATGGATTGGGGAGTTCCTCTAGTCTCAGCCACATTCCTGGTTGCAGATAGCGAAAAACTTCACTAGCCGAGAGGCTGGTTAGAGGGGGTTGCGGTTTTGGGCTTTTCATATCTGTTCCGTCTGATTCTCGATCGGCTTCTTGTATCAGAATATACCAAAATAAAAATCTGTATCGAATAATACATAAAATTTAATTGTAGATTTGTTAACTAATCCTCACAGCCACTCAATGCCGAAGCGATGGCATCTTTGTTCAGGAATCACTAATGGTTCTCTCTCAATCTGCTATCGTCCTCAACCATTGTGGTTATAGTCCCATCGTCCTATTTTTCATCCCCCATCATGAGTATTATTTTCAGAGAACTGCTAAAGAAAGTGGGTAGCGGTAGCCACACTCACAAAGATTTAACTCGTGAAGAAGCAGCCAAAGCCACAGAAATGATCCTGAATGAAGAAGCGACTCCGGCTCAAATTGGAGCGTTTTTAATTGCCCATCGAATTAAGCGCCCCACGAGTGACGAACTTGCGGGAATGTTGGATGCGTATGAGCAATTCGGTTGCACAATACCCCGGTTATCCGGTGATCCGATAGTAACGGTAATGGGGACACCTTACGACGGGCGATCGCGAACCGCCCCAGTTACTCCCCTAACGGCGCTGATGCTGGCGGCTTCAGGGGTTCCGGTAATCCAACATGGCGGCGACTGTATGCCCACCAAATATGGCATTCCCTTAGTGGAAATTTGGCAAGGATTGGGAATCGATTTTACCCGCTTTAATCTTGCCCAAGTTCATCAGGTTTTAGAAACAACTCGCTTTGGTTTTATTTATACCCCTAACCATTTTCCGGCGACTCAAGGTTTGGTTACCTATCGGGATCAGATTGGTAAGCGTCCACCCTTTGCCACTGTTGAATTAATTTGGCTTCCTTATGCTGGGAAGGTACATCTAGTGGCTGGTTTTGTCCATCCCCCAACGGAAGAATTTATGCAGGGAACATTAGCATTACGAGGCGTCAACAATTACACATTAGTCAAGGGGTTAGAGGGAAGTTGCGATTTGCCCCGGGAACGGACGGCGATTATTTCAATCCATAAACCTGGAGACAGCGAACCCTACCAACGCCTGAAACTTCACCCTAGGGATTATGGCTTTGAAGGCAAGGATGTTCCTTTAGAGTCAAAGGAACAATTATTAGTAAAAATTCAAGAGGTTTTAGCTGGAAAATCTTCAGAATTTCAAAAATCAGTGATTTGGAATGGTGGGTTTTATCTCTGGCGTTGTGGGGTTTGCCCTACGTTAGAAGATGGATTAAGCAAGGCGGAGTCTTTGTTAATAACAGGTGCACTTCAGCAGCAGTTGGCTGAGATTGAGTCTACTGTAAATAGGGGTTGCTGAATAAGTCTTGTGGAGGGGTAGGGAGTTCTTGAAGCAGGGGGAGCATGTAGAGACGCGCCATGGCGCGTCTGGGAGCAGGGGGAGCAATCATACATTTTCCCTGATAGCGGTGCAAGGGTATGAAGGGGTTTTACCCTATTTCCTTGAAGATGATCCAATGTCCATGTTACTCAAAGCTTTGATAGATAAGGGTTTTGCCGTTGTGCAGCCAGCCCTAAATAGGGGTTGAAAGTTAACTTAACCGTTAACTGGGCGGTTAAAACCGCAGCTACACAAACGAAACCCGCGCAGGCGGGTTTCAAAATCCCTAGTTTTTCTTCATTTCCTTGTCAAGCGAACTTTGTTGGTTTAGCCGCCATTACGTTAACCTTGCCAATCTGCTAACTGAGTTACGAGAAAATAGCGAACATGATCGGTAAACGTAGGACCAAAATCGTTTGTCCCGTGACCCATACCGGGAACAACATAACAATCACTATTAGGAAACCGCTTGGCACAAGCCTTGGCATCTGCTACATTAACCATGCGATCGCGCTGACCGACTAAGAAGCGAATCCGACGATGAGACTCTACCCGATCCGCATAGGTCATCGGGTTACAAGCTTGACCAAATTTATCAGGATGTTTGAGAGAATTAGCGACTCGCAATAGGGGAACGAAACTCTGGAGATCTGGTTGAACTTTGCCCAGCAGCGCTTCGGCTAACCACCCTAGAGGCGATGCAGCCAGTTCTGGCAAAATAAAGCCACCCCAGCTTTTGGCAAAGGTTTGCAGGTTAGCATGACCGATCGCACCCAGTAATCGTTCTCCTATCCCCTCTGTGGTAAAGGCAAACGCACTAAACAAAACGCCCATACTAACGCCAAATAGCGCCAACCGAGGATCAGTGAGATGATAGCGATCGCGACAGAAATTCCGCACTAAGCCAATATCCCGCGCTGTGACACTGAACATCCGCAGCATCAGTTGAGTATCAAAGGAAATACCGCGATCCAGAAGCGGTTTGATTTCAACGTGCGCCACCCCCGAAAACGTCCGGGTGAAACTGCGTTCACCTGCTAGGGGTGTGTCAAATAATGCCACAGCAATCCCCATCTGGGTCAGAGTTGGCACAATAAAGGCATTCCAGCCATAAGGCGCACACATTCCTTGAATGCCAATCACCAACGGTGTCTGATCGGCAGGTCGAGCCTGTGGCAAAAAGACGACAACGGGAAAACTACTCAGCCGTTCGTCAATATCGCGAATTCCCGTAAAATGAAACGGTTCGTAGAACCAATAACGCTCACCCGTAACTCCCTCAAAGGCGATCGGATCACAACCGTAGACGGGCATAGGCGATGGGTATACTTAACATTGCGTAATTTTTCTTAAACTAAAAGATAGCATCCTAATTTTCCGCTAAAGACTATGCTGCTGCAATCCAACCAACGGACGAAACTAGACGATACCGACGATACGCTGTTTTACTCTTTCCCTCGCTTCGTCACCCATGTTGATGCTGGGTTTTTGGATCAACTCACTCAACTGTATAGAGAACGCCTGAAACCTCATACTCGCATCCTGGATATGATGAGTAGTCATGTGTCCCACTTGCCCGATGACATGGAATTCGCCCATGTTGAAGGACACGGGATGAATGAACAGGAACTAGCACGCAATCCCCGCTTAAACCATTCCTTTGTCCAAGATCTGAATAAAAATCCTCAGCTACCTTTGCCAGATCAAGAGTTTGATGCGGTTCTCAACTGTGTCTCGATTCAGTACCTACAATACCCTGATGCCGTGTTTCAGGAGATTCACCGCATCCTCAAACCCGGTGGTATCGCCATTATCAGCTTTTCTAATCGAATGTTCTTCCAAAAAGCGATCGCGGCATGGCGAGAGGGGACTGATGCAAGTCGTGTGCAACTTGTCAAGCGTTATTTTCAATCTGTACCCGGATTTGGTACCCCAGAAGTAATTACCCGTTCTTCTTCTGTTCCCAGTTTTTTGCAAATGCTGGGAGTTGGCGGGGGTGATCCCTTCTACGCCGTCATCGCCCAACGTCAAGACAACCAACAGGGAGTCTAAGGAAGAGTTAAATGATGCAACGTTTACGAGATTGGGGTTTTACGCGGGAATGGAAGACGATTAGCCTACCGCGAGGAAAATACTTGACAGATGGGGGTTCCAGCCTATCAAGTCCGTTGGCTTTCATAATGAATGACTCAGCCAGTCATAAAATTGACCTATATGATGCAACAAAACTTGATGTTCAGTATACAATAGCCTGTGGTGTGAGTAAGTAAAAATAACTATTTAACGAATGCTAAATCGTTCATCTAGTGTAATCTGTCCACCAAACCCGAATCGGGAAGCTGCAACTGAGAGCGATCGCGGGACGGTAAGCGGCACGAGTGACCAACGGCTGATAAAATTAATGAAGTCGATTTACCAGGCTGATCAGCAAGTCAAGTATCTACATTTGCAAGCAGAAGTAGATTCACTCTTGCAGCAGCTCCAAATCCTCCAAAAACAACGGTTGGCTACGGTACAATCCGACGCCAATAACTAAGGGGAATCGTAGTGTTTGGTTTAAGTCATGCTGTGACAGCACCCCAGAACTCATTATCGGGGTGCTAAGTTTTGCTGAATCTGACTGATCAGCACAAGGAGATACCCTTCTATCTGCCAATAATAGATGACGGGGCAGGATTTTTTTTGCCTGACTATTCGCAATTCACTAAATCTCATGTATTGAATTCTTTCATGACTATATCGACAATCAAAGAACAAACTCCCGATTACTCCTTAAAAAGGGTTACGACTACCTTAAGGTTGAGAGACATTTTGCAGACGTTACCGCGTGAAGTGTTTCAAAAAAACCGTCGCAAAGCCTGGACAGTGGTTCTGGTGAATATTTTAATGGTGGGTCTAGGCTATGGGGGTTTAGCGATCGCACCCTGGTTTTGTTTACCCCTATTATGGATTTTCACCGGTACAGCATTGACCGGCTTTTTTGTCATCGGTCATGATTGCGGTCATCGTTCCTTTGCCAATCGCCGTTGGGTGAATGATTTGGTGGGACACCTGGCATTTTTACCTTTAATTTATCCCTTTCATAGCTGGCGCATTCTCCATAACTACCATCATGCCCACACGAATAAGCTTGGCGAAGATAATGCATGGGAACCCTTTACAGTAGAGTATTATGCCAGCCACTCGGTTTTAGTGAAGTTGTTTTACAAACTAACACGAAGTCGATTATGGTGGATTGGCTCGATATTCCATTGGGCATTACTGCATTTTAAGTGGGGGAATTTTCAAGGAAAACAGCGTTCTCAGGTCAAGTTTTCAGCCTTGCTTGTTATCGGTTTTGCTGCTGTTGCATTTCCCTTACTCATTGCGACAACAGGTGTATGGGGAGTCGTCAAATTCTGGCTGATTCCCTGGTTGGTGTACCATTTCTGGATGAGTACGTTTACCATTGTTCACCACACAGCACCCGATATTCCCTTTACCCCGGAACCGGAATGGAATGAGGCTGAGGCTCAGTTATTTGGTTCGGTTCACTGTGATTATCCCCGTTGGGTAGAATTTCTCTGCCATGACATTAATGTTCACATTCCTCATCACGTTTCCAGTGCGATCCCGTCCTATAATTTGCGGTTAGCCCATCGGATTCTCAAGGAAAATTGGGGAGATGAACTACGAGAATGCCGTTTTTCTTGGTCGTTGATGAAACAAATTACCGACCAATGTCACCTCTATAGTCAACAAGAGTGCTATCAGTCGTTTAAAGACTATCGAAAAGCCTTGGCTGGAGACAATTAATACGGTATTGTCACGAATCGAGTAAACTCTGAGATCCCCGATTTCTTGAAGAAGTCGGGGATCTGGTATTAATTTGAATGGCACGCTCAACAAGCCTCTTGGGATCGCCTCCACCCTTGATCGTAGGGTGGGCAATGCCCACCATCCTCATCTGAGCGTGCTAAGTTACAATATTAGCGATCGCGAGCCATCAGCAAGGTTGTCATGAGTCAACTGCAAACCAAACTACCAACCGATACCTGGGTCAATGCGACTTGGGAGGAATACCTTCAGGCAATCAGTGATCCAGCATACGAAAAAGCGAAAGGCTACTACTATAACGGATGTATGAGGCTAGAGATGTCTCCACCGGGTAACCCCCATTCCCGTGACCACCTTATCGTTATTCACGCCGTCTGCCTCTTTGCAGGACTCAATCAGATTGATTTTGATGGTCATGATAACTGCACGTATCGTAAGACGGGCTGTGAGGAAGCCCAACCGGATGTCTCGTTTTATGTCGGTGAGAAGGCGGAAGTAGTACCTTGGGAAGCGACGATTATCAATCTTGATACCTACCCACCCCCGGATTTAGTCATTGAAGTTGCCTATTCTTCTTTAGCCGATGACAAAGGAGAAAAACGTCTCCTTTACGAATCCTTGGGAGTTCGGGAGTATTGGATTATTGATGTAAAAAATGTTCAGGTTATCGCCTTTGAGATTCAAAATGGCGGGAGTCGGCGAATTTACCAATCTCAGGTTTTTCCTGGTTTAGAGATTTCTCTATTAGAAGAAGCGTTTCGGCGTAGTCGGCAAATGAATCATGGTAAAGTGAGCGCTTGGTTGTTGTCCCAGTTTCAAGCTTGAGTGATTCTATCGTTTATCGTCCCAAGAACGGCTCATTGATTAATGCTGGTTATCCTATTCCCATTTCGCTGCTGACTCTGGAACTATGTCATACAGTGACTTCAAAAGTCTTGATCAAGCGGTTTCTAACCTGGAATTAACTGTTGAGGATATTCCTCATTTTTTTAGTCAGGTTGCCCCGATTGAACCTTCCCAACGCCTTCAGGAAACCTTAGAAGAAAACTTAGATTTAGCCGTAAGTATTAGTACAGAAAAAGCTCGTTCTGAATTAATTATTACGCCAATATTGTTGGAGATAAGGCGCAGATTTCAGAACAAAATTGGTTATTTTTCGGGAAATACGTTTAATGTTGATGACGCTAAAGGTTTAATGGGGGCTTGTGATTTTATGTTAAGTGCATCCAGCAATCAATCACTGGTAACTGCTCCTGTCTTAACCTTAGTTGAAGCCAAAGATAATGATATCCGCATTGGTTTGGGACAATGTGTGGCTCAAATGGTTGCCGCCCAAATATTTAACAATCGTAATGGACGAGAACAGCAAGCGGTGTATGGTGCTGTTTCAACCGGAACGAACTGGAAGTTTATACTTTTAGAAAAGGATCGGGTAAAAATTGATTTGACTGAATATTTTATTCCTCAGTTAAATCAAATATTAGGTATTCTATCGGAACCCTTTAGAATTTATTTTGAGTAATCCAAAGGATACCCAATAAGGTGCGATCGCGCACTGCGGTTTCACTCCTGTAGGTTGGAATGTTACTCTAGGGTTGTATAGCAATCGTTGAGGGAACAGCCGTGAGCCAAGTTGTAACGCTAGAACTTAGTGATGAAGTGTATGCAGCCTTGAAGCGACAAGCTGACAGTGCTGGTATCTCCCTATCCGAATGGCTCGCGATCGCTCTCGAACTACAAAGCGGTTTACCAAGTCACCAGAAAACTGAAGCCGAGAAAGAAGCTGCGCCTCAAGAATTCCCTAGCCCCAGCTATTCTGGAGCTATTGACGTAGGCTATCTCACAGGATCTGACAATAGGGGCGTTGATGCTGATTTGGTTGGTTTATAGCCAAGATATCGCCAAATAATACCTCTTCGTAGCTATTTTTAACCGAATTCCACGCAACTTGATGGGCTTGGTTATCATTGAGTCCATCGCGAGATGCGCTATTATAGGCAGCACAGAAAATCTGTTGAAAACGTTTACGCTGATCTGACCAACGCTTAAGGCTATATTTATTCTCACCCGCTAGGACTAACGCCGCCGTTCCCCCATCACCCAAATCCGCGATCGCTTGTTTGTTACAGATTTTTACATTTATAGCCAAATCTTCATTCTGTGTCGCCTATGAATTTAGCTGCTTATAGATTGATTCGAGCAGTTTGTCAAAGACGACTTGTTTAAACTCCTGGTTGTTCATCACCTCCATAAAGATCTTCTCATTCCCCTCCATGCGTTCGATGAAGAGGTTTTCAAGCTGTTGGTCGAGGACGGGGGCGAAGTTTTCTTTAGTATTGACCTGGGCGGCTTGCTTGAGGTGGTTGTTCGCGATCGCGCTTTTGGTGATTTGCTCAAAAAAGAGTTGGTCAGCGGGGGTGAAGTCTGTACCAAAGCGTTCGTTGAGAGAGTCGATCAGTTGAGAGAGGGGAACCTCTTGATCCGGTTGGCGTGTCCCTACTGCGGTTGCTCCTTTGAGGGGGTTGGCTTCGCCTTCGTTGAGGTCGATTTTGCCTTCACTGATTTTTTCCAGGCGATAGAACTTCATCTCGATATCCCCTGATAGGTCTACGTTAGGCGCATCCGTACTGCGGGGGAGTTTCTTCAGGAGGAAGCGACTATAAGCATAGAGTTTTTCTAGGTCGGAATCTTGGTAGGGGATGATTTGGGCGAGGAAAAGGTACAAATTACGGAAGCTGGTGAGTTGGCTTCTAAATTGGTCTCGTTCGGCTGCTTCTAGGGTTTTGTATTGGTTGATAATGGGGTCGAGTAGGGTATTGAGCTTTTTGTGTTCTCCTCCGGTGAGGGAGGTTTTGGGGCGGAACCAGATTTCACACCATTGGTTAACATTTTCTTGGCTAAAGAGTCGCCATTGATAGAGTTGGAAGGCGAGGTCATTCAGGTGTTGGGGGTCAGCCGTTTCGCCAATGGGGGTTTGTTCGTAGTAGGGTTTAAAGGCTTTGTAGATGTCTTCGGGTGGGTTGACAAAATCTAGAACGAAGGTGTCTTCTTTCCCTGGGGCGGTACGGTTGAGGCGGGAGAGGGTTTGCACGGCTTGGACTCCAGCAAGGCGTTTATCGACGAACATGGTATGGAGGAGGGGTTGGTCAAAGCCGGTTTGGAATTTGTTGGCGACGAGTAGCACTTGGTAGTCATTGCTGGCGAACTTGTCTGGGATTTCGGTGGATTTGATTCCGCCATTCATACTCACTTCGGTAAAGCTTTCGTTAGGGAACTCTTTGAGGGGGACTGAACCGGAGAAGGCGACGAGGGATTTAATGTCGGTGTAGCCTTTGTCTTTGAGGTATTGGTCGAAGGCGAGTTTGTATTTTACCGCCTGTTCACGGGATCTGGTGACCACCATCGCCTTAGCCCGACCGCCGATTTTATGGCGGGTATGGTTGCGGAAATGTTCAACGATGATTTCGACTTTCTGGGCGATGTTGTGGGGATGGAGTTCGACGAAACGGGCGATTTCTTTGGCGGCTTTGCGCCGGGGGAGGTTGGGGTTAGTTTCTGAGCGGTGTATTAACTGGTAATAACGGGCGTAACAGGTATAGTTGGCGAGTACATCTTTAATAAAGCCTTCTTCAATGGCTTGGCGCATGGTGTAGAGATGAAAGGGCGCTTGTCCGGTTTCTCCGGGTTCGTCGAAGTGTAAGAGGGTGCGTTGTTTGGGGGTGGCGGTAAAGGCGAAGTAACTGAGGTTGGGTTGTTTGGTGCGAGTGAGTTGGGTTCGTAATAGTTTTCGTTGGGCTTCGTCGCTGAGGTTATCATCGGGTTCATCGTCGAGGAGTTGGTGGGCGATGGCTGCTTCAATCCCATCGTTGTTGAGGATTCCTCGAAGTTCGGCTGCGGTTTCTCCACTTTGGGAACTGTGTGCCTCATCGACGATAATGGCAAAGCGTTTGTCTTTGGTGGTGATGGTGACGGTTTTGCCTTTTTTCTCTAGGGTTTGGATTGCTTGGGAAATAAAGGGGAATTTCTGAATCGTGGAGATGATGATGGGGACACCTGCACCTAGGGCTTTGGCGAGTTGTTGGGTGTTTTCATCTATTTTGTGAACAACTCCGGTTTTATGGTCAAATTGATAAATGGTGTCTTGGAGTTGTTGGTCTAATATTTTGCGGTCAGTGATAACAATGACGGTATCAAAGATTTTTTCATCTTGGTCATTGTGGAGGTTGGCGAGGCGATGGGCTAACCAGGCGATGGAGTTAGATTTTCCTGATCCGGCTGAATGTTGGATTAGGTAGTTATGTCCTGATTGATGGTGTTTGGTGTGGGCGATGAGTTTCCGCACCACATCGAGTTGATGGTAACGGGGGAAAATTAGGGTTTCTTTGGTTTGGTAGTTGATTCCGGTGGCGGTGGGGATTTGGATTTCTTGGGTTTCTAGGTGGAGGAAACGGGCGAGAATGTCTAAAATACTATCGCGTTGGAGGACTTCTTGCCAAAGGTAACTGGTGCGGTATTCTCCGGGAACATGGGGATTCCCGGCGGCGTGGTTATCGCCTTTGTTGAAGGGGAGAAAGGTGGTTTCAGTTCCAGCGAGTTTGGTGGTCATCCAGACTTCTTCGGTATCGACGGCGAAGTGAACTAAGCAACGTTCTTTGAAGCGAAATAGGGGGTCTTTGGGGTCTCTTTCGGTTTGGTATTGGTGAATGGCGTTGCGGTAGGTTTGTCCGGTGAGTTGGTTTTTCAGTTCGATGGTGGCGATGGGTAAGCCGTTGAGACTGAGGATAATATCGGGAATTCCGTTGGTTTTGATTGTGACTTGGCGGGTGAGGGTGAGGCGATTTTTACGGTAGAGGGCGATGGTTTCGGGGTTCATCCCGGTGTTAGGTTGGAAGTGGGCAACTTTGAAGGTTTTACCGTAGCATTTGAAGCCGTTACGGAGGACATCAAGCATTCCCCGACTTTTGAGTTCTTTGGTGAGGCTGGCGATTAGGATTTTTTGGGCTTCTCCTGGGCTGGTGCGAGTCAGTTTTTCCCATTTTTGGGGTTGGGTGGTTTGGATAAAGTTGATAATCTCACTGTGGAAAAGGGCGGTGTCTGGGTCGTAGTTTTTTGGGTTTCCGGGGTGATAGCTGTAGTGGTTGAGGAGTTCTTGTTCGATGATAGTTTCAAATTCCTTTTCTTGGTGCATGGTATTAAATTAGTCGAGGTTTAGGAAGTCTCTGGGACTGATAATTAAGTTTTGATATGGGGTTTGAGTTTTGAGGGAGAGTAAGTCTTTATCGCCTGTCAATAAAAATTTGGCTTGAATTTCTAGGGCTAATTCGAGAAATTTGTTATCGTCTGGGTCGCGACAATCGGTTATTGCTAATGTGGTTTGACTGAATTGACTGTTATTGCGGATACTGGCTAGAAAGTCTTCTCTCCTTTGGTTAGAAATATATTTATCAAATTTAGGTTTATAAATCCGTTGGGCGAGTTCTTGGTAGGTTTGGTCGGTGTGAACTATCGTAAAGTGTTTAATGGCTTTGCTAAAGGCTTGATATGCAGTTCCATTCGGGCTAAGAACGGCGCTGATAAATATATTAGTGTCAATAACAATTAAGTCAGGATTCATCAGCTAACAGTTCTTCTAGAATTTCGTCAGTTAGTCCTTTGGCTTGCGCTTCCTGACCAATTTGTTGAAATAGGGTTAGGATGTCTTCTTGTTCTTCTTCGACGGTTTCGATGGTTAAATTAATGGTGGTGTCTTGGCTTATCCCCAAGCGTTGCAGTGCATCAGGGATATCACTAATTTTGATTTGTTTAAGGGTTTGTTTCATTGTTTCTAAAGTCCTTTAAATAGGAGTATAGCTTTTTTAAAGTTTGATGTCATCTAGGGGTAATACAGCGCTTTGCGCTCTCCATAAAGTACAGTAGATCAAAGTCCCCCTTTTTAAGGGGGATTTAGGGGGATCGACAATGTACCGCATAGCAGAGCAAACTGCTGTAATCCTTCGTCAATATCGGGGAATTCTTATCTAAGGGTTCGAGGGTGGAGAAAACTTCGAGAAGGGATTTCTTTTTATAGGGTTCGATAATCAGTTTGCCATTTTCTTGACGGATGGTAACGTCTGTGGTGTCTAGGTTAAGTTCTGGGGGAATGGGTAGGGTTTGGGTGTTCCCTTGTTGGATGAGTTTAACGTGATATTCGGTGTTCATAGGGGTTTCTAGGGTTGAGGAATGGGGACTTGGCGCACGTCGATTTTGCCTGTTACGGCGTTGGTAATTAGGGCTGTGCGGTATTCTTTTAGGAGGTCGATGGCTTGTTGAATTTTTGTTTTTTGTTGATCAATTTCGGCTATTTTTTCTCGTAAATATTGAGCAATTTTCTTCTGTTCTTCTAGTGGCGGAAGAATAACCTTTAGTAAACAAAGTTTACTAGCTTTAATTCCTAGTGCAGTCGAACCAGTACAAAGGGATTGAAGGTTTTGATAAAAAAATGCTCCCAACATCCAATATTTCAAAAAGTAGTTATCTAAACTATCAGTTTTTCCTTGCATTTTTATGATCCTTTGGGCAAGAGCAATATTGGTATCATCAACATTTGCCACTTCTCCAAGGGGTGCTTCAGTTGTTAACAAAACATCGCCAATTTCAGGTTTACCGCGTCTCATTATCTCATCATACTCATCTTCTTTGACGAACTCTTGAGATAATGAATAGTCAATTACACCATTCTTAATGTTTTTTGCTGTTACTAAGAAAACCCCATCTTTTGTCTTTTCCGGTGTTTTGCCTCGATAATCTACTAAGGACTGCAAATATTTGGTTAAGCCTACCGCTTCCCAATGTGCAGGGATATCACCTAGCCACTCGATGCCAGAATCTTTCATGGGGACGGTTGGATCGAGTCCTTTGGTGACAGCGTGGCTGATGAGGGCGGTGCGTTTTTCGTCGAGTTTTTCGAGGAGGGCTTCTTTCTTGGAAATGAGGGCATCTATTTGGCTGGTTTTGTGGTCGAGAAATTGTGCGATCGCATCCTGTTCTTCTAGTGGCGGAATTGCTAATCTCAATTGTTTTAAATCATCTTGACTTAAATTAGGCTGTCCACCACCAGCCGACAGAGCTATTAAATTAGGTCTATGCATCCATAGCCAATAATAAAAGAATGGTAAATGGAAAACTTCTGATTCTGAGAATACGCAACAAGCTTGATTAACCGTTGCATCAATTCCTAATATTCCTAACCTCCCTATAGTTGCTCCATACATAGCAATTGCGACACTACCTTTCGGATAAATTTTTAAAGTAGAGTAGTTTCTTAAAGCTTCTTTTGTAACTTTTTGAGAAGTATCTTCAATTACACTTTCTCTAAGCTCCGATGTTGTGATCCAAGGAATATCACCATCGTAGAAGTCAGGATTATCGCTTTTGGGTGTTGTACCACTTCCCACATTTTTAAATCCGTGAGTTACTTTCCAGATTTCCCAATGTTCAGGAATCTCCCCCAACCACTCAACACCAGAATCCTTGTACTTTTCATACCCCTGATACTTTCCCATTATTCGTCCTCCTTTTCTCCTGCTAATACCAAGTTGCGTTCTATCATGTCATTCTGAGCGAAGCGTGAAGCGCAGCTATAGCGAGGAACGAGCGTCGGAATCTGGACAGATGCTTCGCGTCACTCCGTTTCACTGCGTTTTGCTCAGCATGACAGATTTTACTTTAGACTGCAACTTGGTATAATTCCAAAATCTTGTTATACAAAGGTGGATAAATCCAGAAAGTAGAATCCTAAATAAGCAGAAACGATAATCATTCAAGATTTCTATTGCTCCAACATTAATTCTGCCTGTTCAACTTCCTGGGCTAATTCTTCCAAATCTTGAGAATCATCAAAAATGGAAATATCCCCTTGTTTCATCCTTTCAATAACGTCTAAACGAGAAAATCCTAGAATTTTCCCCGCCCGACTACTGGTAATCTCCCCTGCTTCTAGTAAAATCATTACATAGCCCTCCTTGGCTTTTTGTAAAGCTTTTTGCTGCACCTCAGCCGGAAGTTCGATAGTTTCCAACTGTTCATCTGAAATAATTAAAGCCATTAATTTTCCTCCCAATCCTCAATCTTTAAACCCTTTACTTGTTCAAACTCTTTTATAACTCATCATCAAGGCTATCATCTACCCCCAAGTTATCAACTTCAATCGGATCATCTGCACAGCAACCATATAAATTAAGTAACCCCGAACTATGAAGCATCTTATTTTGCTTTAAAAACTCATTTAAATCCCCTTTAGATGCAAAGGTTCCCAACTCCTGAAACTCCTCAAAATCAATTAGCCCTTCCTTAAACGCTTTCAACACCAATTGACGGAGAATTTCTTGCGGTAAATTCCCCCATTTATTTTGTACCTTTGCCGTTAACTTATCCGGTAAATTAATCGTTACCTGCATAACCTTTATCCTCCCTTTGATTCTTTTAGCTGATTCATTACACAACCATCCGTGTCAACTTAAGCTCAACCCCTCTCCAAACCTCTCCCTAGCCCTCTCCTACAAGGAGAGGGAAACGGAATATATTTTTTATTTGGAGGGGCTTTGATGCTCCCCCTTCCGTGCAAAAAAAAGCGAAGCATCCTTTGCCATCTCCCCTTGTAGGGGAGAACGAGAGGGGTGGGAAGGGGGATGGGGGGTTAGGTTTTTCCAATTCGCCAGCAGCATCGTAGGGGGGAACGAGGGGGATGGAGAAGGGGTTAGGGGATGAGGGTGAAAAGCTCCCCTTGTCGAACTTTCTACCTTAAGTCACCACCAATGTTACACTACCTCCCCCAACATCGCCATGATATCCGCCTCTAAAGACTTAATATCCTCCTCAATCGCCGCCAAGGGGCGAGGAGGCTGATACACATAGAAATGCCGATTCAAGGGAATCTCATACCCCACCTTCGTCTTATCAAAATCAATCCAAGCATCAGTGACATGGGGTAAAACCTCCGCCTCTAGATACGCCAAACAATGCACTTTTACTAATTTATTTAACCCATCTAAACCCGTTTTGCCGTCATACTCCAACGGTAAAGGTAAAGGGATATCCTCCGGTAAAGGCACAATCTCCGTATCTCGTAAACTGGTATCCGGTTCAACCTTTCCCTTGCTATCCCGACAGATTTCCGCTTCTGGGTCAGTTTCCCCCAATGCTGCTAAAATCGCCTTTTTAACTGGACTTTTCAGCTTTAATCCGGCTTGTTTTAAGACCTTTTCCATGTCCTTAATAAACACCTCACGGGACAAATAAAGTTTATTCCCATCCAGACAATACAGTGCAGCAATAATCTCCTTTTGTAAATCTTGCCCCATCTCAATTTCAAGCTGCTTCCCCTTCTCGTCTTTGCGCTTCTTACTGGTTGCCAAATTCTCAAATGCTGTTTGTTCCCACAATCGCGCCAAGCGTTCCTCACTGACTTGAAAATTCAGCCGTAAGGGACGTTCTACCGTAATCTTAAGAAAACCAAACTCCCGATTATCAAAAACCTTAGAACAAACCCGTTCTTGGCTTTCCCCATCAACCTGCACCTTACTTATCCCATTATGCTGATAATCCCCATAAAGTCGCACCAGTTCCGCGATATGGTCAGAAGATAACTCATTCCGCTTATTCCCCAGACTCTTTTTCATCTTCTGATAATGGTGCGTCCCATCAATTAACTGTACCTTCCCTTTCCGGTGGGATGCTTTCTTATTCGTCACTAACCAGATATAAGTAAAAATTCCCGTGTTATAAAACATCTGATCCGGTAACGCCACCACTGCATCAAGCCAATCATTTTCGATAATCCAACGGCGAATATTACTCTCCCCACTCCCCGCATCCCCAGTAAATAAAGGTGAACCATTAAACACAATGGCAATGCGTGACCCATCTCCCTTCGCCTCCGGTGCAGGGTACATCTTAGAAATCATGTGTTGGAGAAACAACAGCGACCCATCATTAATCCGGGGTAAACCTGCGCCAAAGCGACCCTTAAACCCCAGGGTTTGATATTCAGACTCGATGAAATTTTGCTCCGGTTTCCACTCCACCCCAAAGGGCGGATTAGCAAACATATAGTGAAACTTCTTATCGCTATGACCATCGTGGGGAACAAAGTTATTACTCTTTTGCTTCGCGTCTTTGAGTCCTAATGTGTCCCCATAGACAAGATTATTAATCGGTTCATCTTTAATCAGCAGGTCAGAACAACAAATGGCGTAGGATTCGGGGTTATATTCTTGCCCAAATAATGCCAAATTTGCGTCCTGGTTTTGCCGTTTAATATATTCCTCGGCTACTGATAGCATTCCGCCGGTTCCCGCCGTGGGATCGTATACGGTACGATAAATCCCTTTTTGAAAAACATCCTCCTCCTCACAGAAAACCAAATTTACCATCAGGCGAATCACTTCACGGGGGGTAAAATGGTCTCCGGCTTCTTCGTTTGCTTGTTCATTAAACTTCCTCACCAATTCCTCGAACAAATACCCCATTTGTAGATTCGAGAGATGCGCCGGAGACAAATCTACATCCGGACTCGCGATCGCTTGCATGACTTCATAGAGGCGATTGGCTTCATCGAGTTTCTGAATCTGCTTGTCAAAGTCAAACTTATCGAAGATGTCCCGCGCCAGGGGAGAAAAGCCATTAATATAGGCGCGGAGGTTATCGGCTAATCCTTCCGAGTCCCCCAAAAGCTTCTTAAAGGTAAACTCGCTGAGGTTATATAAAGGCTGTTGGCGATTCTCCCCGATCGCAACTTTCGCGATCGCCTTTTCAAACGCCTCCCCCGTCAAGACTTTCTCATACTTGCTTTTTGCGGCTAAAACGGCTTCCTTGGTGGGTTCTAGGACAGAATCAAGACGACGCAGCACAATCATCGGTAACATCACCTGACGATATTGAGGGGGGCGGTAGGGACCTCGGAGTTTATCGGCGATACTCCAGATCAAGCCGACTAACTCTTGATGATTGGCGTTTTGTACGGTAGTCGTCATAGAGGTTTAATAGGGTTGTTTTTTATTGTGCCAAGTTTCTAGGAATGGGTCGCGAATAAGATGCTTACATGACAATGATTTTAAGGAGAATGTCACTGACTGGTATGCTGGTGGGCAATGCCCACCCTACGGTATATCAAAGGTTTTGGCGATCTAACCAGGCAAATTTTCAGTGCCATTCATTTTCAGGATGATCAATCTGCTTTTACTCAAAACGTTTACGCTGATCTGACCAACGCTTAAGGCTATATTTATTCTCACCCGCTAGGACTAACGCCGCTGTTCCCCCATCCCCCAAATCCGCGATCGCAGTTAGTGATGTATTCCCATTGGTGGAGAATTCACTGTAGAGTAACGCCCCCTTCTCCGAAAATATTAATGTCCGGGGTTTATACTCCTGCTTGTTCGTTTCCGGGCGTTTGATATTCAGGGTTTGGCTGGTACTCGATAGATCCTCATACAGGGTTAAAACGGCTTCCGGTTCATCATTCCCGGTCAAATCCAGAGGCTGTACTAACCAATGTCCGATCTCTTGCAACATCATCGGGATAGTGGGTTCGACTTCAGGCGATCGCTTGCCACTTTTGACCAATTCCTGCCACAGTGTTGGTAATATTGCCGCTACCCATTGCGGCTGAAGTTGGTTGAGATCCGATAAGCTAATTGAACCCGGTTCTAGCCAGCGTAGCGCTGTTTGAGAATATGCCATAGGACGGCTATTTTCTTTGCTAGGTAAGGCACCTCCTGCGGCTAAAAGCTGGATCACACCATCTCGATAAGACACCGCTTGGACAGTCGCGAAGATAGTCTCCTGGCGTCCCTCCGCCGACCAGACGGCGATTTGCAGGCGCGGATCAGTATCTAAGCCGAGATATTGCCAAAGACGCTGAGTTGGTGCAACAGTTGGTAATTGCAAGTCTCTAAATGGCGTTTTACGCCAGCGCTGACCATCATTAAACGCCGCCACTTCTATCTGATACCAAACCTGTTGGGGTGCTTTTTGGAGAACTAGGGATTGGGGATTAGGGATTGAGGATTGGGCGGTGAATGATACAGGAAATGTTGCTGTACCATTTCCCACTTCCGGTTGTCGCCAATCTTCGGGCTTGACAGTTTCAATCGATTGTGCAGTAGCTAAAATTTGACTTAAATGAGGGATGATGGGTGGGACTTGGGCTAAGGCGACATCCAGAGAATCGAGGTAAGCATAAATCTGGGCATCATTATCCAGTTGAGGCTGATCGGATTCTGATTCAGGGGGTGGGAGTTGCTGCAACCAAGAGATGGCTTTAGCCCGCCCTTCTTGGGCGGCGAGAATTAAAGCCCCCCAGGTTTTTACGGTGCGATCATTAGGACTAATATTGAGGGCAGCTTCTACCCGTCGCCATAATCCCTCTGTATCGGTTTTGAGTAAATTAGCAATGTCTTGGGCGGAACCATTCAAGGCGGCGGTTTGAAATACCTGCAAGGCATCTGTCCAGCGTCCATCAATGAGATAGGCTAGAATTTGTTGTCCTTGACTTGCCCAAGTTTTGTTGGCTTGTGCCTCGGTAAATTGGGCATGAAGTCGAATCACATCCAATTGCGCTTGGACTGTCGCAGATTCAGTGTTTTTCTTGTCTTGTTGCAATCGTCGATATGCCCAAGACCATAACCCATTCCGGGCTAACATTAAGGAATTGCGATAGGTGGGACTATCGGAAGCAAATGTATTCAGAGAAATTTCGGTTAATTGAATCGGATTGAGCAGAAACTGGCGAGGTTGAACCTGGTACACCTGGAATTTGGGTTCTAAACCCACCGTTTGATTAATCACTAATTCTGGGGTTGATTCCCCGGTGACTTGTTGCCAATAGGGGGGTTTATCAGTGGGACTTTGCCATTCCAACAGAACACTCAGGTGCATTTGTTCGGGGTTGTAATGGAGGATTTGTCCATAACTTTTCGGGGATTCATCGGTGAGGCGAACTCCCCAAAGGTTAAACCAAACTCCTGTGGCGGGGGCTTTATTTTCTAAACGGTTAAATTGAGTAAAGGCTAGGGAACGAGACGCACTCCCATTAATGGCGTCGGTGGAGGAAAGAACAAAATACTCTTCTGGTTCGTTGATGGTAAGCTGAGTGACCAGTTGGTAAGCGAGTTCCGTTTGCTGGAATTCGACAGGTTGATAGAGTCTCAGTTCGACAATTTTTTGGCAATTGGTTTGACAGTTCGGCTTAGATTTTAAGATGGGTAATAAAATAGGGGTTTCTCGATAGGGTTCCCCTGTATTGAGGGATACAAGTTCTCCCGCAATTAACCCATTTTGGCGCAACTCGTCGCGTATCATTGCCAGGGTTTGCGGCGGTGAAGCATCAGCGATGGGGATGTTTGTCCATCCGGGTAAGATGCGATTCAGCCAGATCGCCGCATTGGGATCAATCATCAGGCGAATCCCTAGCCATATTCCCCCAGTAACGATCGCACCCGTGGCGATTAATGCTGCGATAGTACCTAATACAACCAAACAGCCGTTGGCTGATGATTTTTTCCGGATTCGTCTGCGGCGTCTCTTTGTGACTCCGGACAATCGTTTCCCCCTTTCACCTGCTGACCCATTATCACCGATCATCGCTGCACTGAATTAGTGATTGTGTAACCCTAAAGCCAATGGCAATACTATCGTTTTCCAGGCTAATCCGGCTACAATTAATCCCAGACCAACCAACCAAATTTGTTGTTCCACCCAAAAGGCTAAGACGAGACACCCGGCTAATCCTACCCCAGCTATCCATTTGGGATACAGTCGTTCTTGGGCAGATAGTCGTAGAGCACAAAGGTTGGTAAGGGTAAAGCCCAGCCAAGCGGTAAGATAGCGATAACCATATTCATAAGTTCCCCCACTAACGGAATTATTCGCCGCGAGTTGGGCGCTACTTAACCCATTACAGGCGGCGAGTAAGGCTGCGATCGCGACGGCTAAGATTACCGATGTTCCAGCGACTCCGGCGGCGATACCAATACTGACAAATACCCCGGTTCCCACCATCGAACCCAGTCCGACTAGGATAGCACCCCGGACATCCAATTCTCGTTTTAGCGAGGGTGGCGCGTTGGATTCTGGCATTGAGATACTCCCCTGAGTCATCGTTATGCTGCTGATCGTACCAACTCTAATAGAGTCGAATTTAAGAAATGTAGGGGCACCATCCTTGCGCCCAGAAATATTTTGGTGTTGCCGAAATCTTTAATATACCGTAGGGTGGGCAATGCCCACGGGAGCATGTCAGTTTTGCACAAAATGTTCTCGTAGGTTGGGTTGAGGAACGAAACCCAACAGGCTAACGATGGCGTTGGGTTTCGCTTACGCTCTACCCAACCTACAAAGGTGACTAGTTTTCCACCTTTGTCCACAGAATCATCGATTAGAGGCAACGCGATCGCTCACTTAATCAAGGGCGCACGTCAGTCAGGGAAAAGGGCGCACGTCAGTATCAAGGGCGCACGTCGGTGCGCCCCTACGCAGGGATACATGGGAAATTTCAATCAACTGTTACTCGTTATCTATCGGTTCCAGTTGTTTGAATCTTTTGTGACTATCAACGTTGTCACTGTTATCAATAGTGTTTAACGTGGCTTCTGATTCATTTAACGACTCAATGCTGTTAATCAAATCTAATCTATTTCTAGATACTCGATTGAACGATAACCAAACTACGGCAGTCGTGAAACTGGCTCCTATAATCACCGCTAATGGTAAAATAACACCACTTTCAGTCATCGAAACTAATGGAATGCAAATCCCTAGCATTCCCGTGGCAAAACCCCAGATAATGGCGGTGGCGGCAAGTTTAAATCCTGCTCCTTCAGTGTGACGTATCATGAGTATTTTTCACTAAGGTGTTGCTCCAACTTTCTAAAAGTATAGATACATTTCGACTGAGAAAAGCGGCAAATGGGTTAATTTCTATCCCAACAGCAGGCAATTCATGATTTTGTGCAACTAGTAATGTAGTTCCTGCACCAATCAAACCTGCGTAGGCAGGTTTCGTTTGTGTAGCTGCGGTTTTAACCGCCAAGCTATCTTATTTTTTCTCCACCAGCCTACGCACCAACGTTGCTAATTGTTCCGCACTATCCGTTACCGCTAACGATGCAGCTTTTTCTGCCATTTGCTGGAGAATTTCCGGAGATTTGAGCAAATAGGAAACCTTACTTTCGAGTAATTCGGGGGTGAGTTCAGATTGAGAAAAAACAAGAGCCGCTCCCTTTTGGGCAAAACTAGCGGCATTAAAGCTTTGGTGATCTTCTGCGGCGTAAGGATAAGGAATTAAAATAGCCGGTGTCCCCGTTATCGCCAGTTCCGTTAACGAACCTGCACCCGCCCGACTAATGGCTAAATTCGCCCGTTGTAGTAGGGCTGCCATGTTGTTATAAAAAGGCATTTCGATATAGTGGGGATGCTCTAAAGTGGAAGCGTCTGGGTCTTTCTCCCCGGTTAAATGTACCATCCAAGCGCCCAATTCAAACCAAGTCTTAGCGCATTGACGCACGAGTTGATTCACACTCACCGCTCCTTGGGAACCGCCAACCACGACGATTAAAGGCACATTTTCGGGAATCGGTAAATCTAAGGGCTGAGGCTTCCTAAAATCAGCCCGAACGGGTGTACCCACGGTGACAGTATGGGCTTTGGGTAAATACTTCGAGGCGGCGTCAAATCCTAGCGCCACCTGATTACACCAGGGACTCAGCCAGCGGGTGACTTTTCCGGGAATGGCGTTGGATTCGTGTAAAATAACAGGCAATCCCTGTAAACGTGCCGCGACGATCGCAGGTCCTGCAATATAACCGCCTGTGGTAAACAGAGCATCAAATTGCCCGGTTTGGATGAGTCGCTGCACCTGTCGGATGGAACCCACGAGGCGTCCAAAAATGCGAACTGTATTTAGTCCCAAGGGTTTCTGAAAGCCTTCGACAGGAATCTTGTGCAGGGGATAGTGTTGGGGAATCACAGATTGTTCCACACGGTTCGGCACGCCCAGCCACTCAATTTGGTACTCTGGTAACTGTTGAGCTAGCGCCAGCGCCGGAAATAAATGTCCCCCTGTGCCACTGGCAGCAATCAATAAGCGAATTGGAGTGTCAGCCAAGGTCGTTGTTCCTCCTAAAGGCTACTCTTGTGTCGAGTTAAAATCGAAAATTGGTAGTAAAGCAAGCGAATATACCATTTTATCTGTCCAATTGGAAGCCAATTTCTTTATATAAACTATTTCCTACGATGCCCCTAATGCACCATCCGGTCAATTTATTTCGTCGCGTTTCCCGTTCCTTGAGTGTACTTTTCACGGGATATGGAAAACCTCTCTCCATCCCCCCTTGCCCCCCTTTGAAAGGGGGGTTAGAGAGCGGCTTTGAATTCTCCCCAGGGTGTGAAAAGCCAGGTTCCTTGAGTGCGAAAACCAAGGCGTATTCCCTGAATGGGTCAATGATTTTGTGCTTGGCGGTGGGTTTAACTGTGGGATGGGCAACCGCGACAAAAGCAGAAGATCCAGCAACCGCCCCACCTCAGCTAAAAGAACTCCTGGCGCAAATCGATGCAGCAGCAAATCGCCGAGATGTGCAGGGTGTGATGCAGTTCTATAGCCAGGATTTTAAACATTCTGATGGCTTGACTCATCTGCAGATGGAGCAAGCCCTGAAGCAACTGTGGGAACGCTATCCCCAATTGATGTATCGCACCGAGTTACAGTCTTGGGAAAATCAAGGCGATGGTATGGTGGCGGAAACAGTAACTACCGTAACCGGAACTCAGCCAAACGGCGGTACGATGATTAAGCTTGAATCCACGTTGCGATCGCGCCAACGCTACGAAAACCAAAAAATCGTTTCCTCGGAAATTTTGGCAGAACGTTCCCAACTCACCTCTGGCGTCAATCCCCCTAACCTGCAAGTGATTCTACCGGAACAGGTGCGTATTGGTCAGTCGTTTAACTTTGATGTGATCGTCCAAGAACCCCTCGGAGATAACCTGCTATTGGGAACAGCCTTAGAAGAACCGATCAGTCGCGATCGCTACAGCCAACCTAGTGACTTTGAATTGGATTTACTATCCGCAGGCGGCATTTTTAAAGTGGGACGAGCACCCTTAAACCCCCAGGATCGCTGGATTTCAGCCGTATTGATTCGGGGTGATGGGATGACTATGATTACTCGACGCTTGAATGTTGTTGATCGGTGATTGGCGAAGATCTGATCTGGGGGTTGGTGATTGGCGAACATCTGATCTGGGGGTTGGGGATTGGCGAACATCTGATCTGGGGGTTGGTGATTGGCGAAGATCTGATCTGGGGGTTGGGGATTGGCGAAGATCTGATCTGGGGGTTGGGGATTGGCGAAGATCTGATCTGGGGGTTGGTGATTGGCGAACATCTGATCTGGGGGTTGGGCGTAGCATAAGATGTGATATGGTGGTTTTGAAGAGAATTATATCTGATCTTATGGTTCGAGAATTGATAAAATCTTATCTTTGTGTTTTTTATTTGCTAACATATTATATGGGTTTTGTTGATTGTCTAAAATATGATCTTGTGGTTTGTCGAAGAATTCGCTTTTAGATTTTAGTAAAAAAAATATATATTTGGGATAGAATTCTTCTACAATACATAAA